>CAMTWC010000072.1:0-44048 GCA_947085345.1 uncultured Gammaproteobacteria bacterium
CCATCCCGCCATCGGCGTGATGGGGGGCACCTTCGACCCCATCCACTACGGCCATCTGCGGCTGGCCGAGGAGATGGCCGAGGCGATCGTCCACATCAACACCCACGGCTCGCAACATACCGACGCCATCGTCACCGAGGACTACGGCCGCGCGCGCCGCTTTTTGCGCGAAGTCGATTCCGCCAGCGTCGTCGTCAACGCCAGCACCCGCTTCGCCGACGGCTTCGAATACGGCCTGGGCGCGGAAATCGGCATTTCCACCGACAAGATCCACGCGCGCGGCCCGGTCGGCCTGGAGGGCCTCACCAGCCAGAAATGGGTGGTGCTGGGGGATGGCCACGTGCGCGGGTAGGCGGGTGAGGGGTCAGGCGACAGGGGTGAAAACGAGCGCATGAGTCCTTACCCCTCATCTCTCACCCCTCACCCCCATCCCGCCATCGGCGTGATGGGGGGCACCTTCGACCCCATCCACTACGGCCATCTGCGGCTGGCCGAGGAGATGGCCGAGGCGATCGGCCTCGATCGGGTGCTGTTCATCCCCGCCGGGCAGCCGCCGCACCGCGGGGAACCGCGCATCGCCGCCACCCACCGGCTGGAGATGGTGCGCCGCGCGATTGCCGGCAACCCGTTTTTTTCAGCGGATGCGCGCGAAGTGCAGCGCGCCAGTCCGAGCTACACGGTCGATACGCTGACCGCGCTGCGCGCCGAACTGCGCAATGCACAACCGCTGTGGCTGCTGCTGGGGGCGGATGCGTTTCTGGCGCTGCCGACCTGGCACGAATGGCGGCGTCTGTTCGACCTGGCGAATATTGCGGTGGCTGCACGTCCGGGTGCGCGGTTGCTGCAGTCCGACGTCATGCCGGAACCGCTGAAAAGCGAAGTTTTGAAACGCCAGGTGGCCGACGGTTTGGCCGCCGGCCCGGCGGGATCGGTGCTGTTGCGCGCGACGACGCCGCTCGATATTTCGGCCACCGCCATACGCGACATCCTGGCACGGCACGGCAGCGCACGTTATCTGCTGCCCGACGCCGTGCTCGACTACATTCACGAACATCAACTGTATACACACTCATGAACATTGAAGCCAAAATCAAACTGATCGTCGACGCCCTTGAAGACGTCAAGGCGCAAGACGTCACTGTGCTCGACACCAGCAAGCTCACCTCGCTGTTCGAGCGCATGGTGATCGCCAGCGGCACCTCCAACCGCCAGACGCGCGCGCTCGCCGACAATGTTCGCGTCAAGATGAAGGAGGCCGGTGGATACGTGGGCAACACGGAAGGCGAGGACAGCGGCGACTGGGTGTTGCTCGATCTCGGCGATGTGATCGTCCACGTAATGCTGCCCGCCGTGCGCGCACACTACAATCTGGAAGAGCTGTGGGGTGCGGGCGAGGCGGCACGCGCCCGGCATGTACAAGCAGACCATTGAAGCTGCACCTGATCGCCGTCGGCCACAAGATGCCCGGCTGGATCGCAACGGGCTATGACGACTATGCGCGCCGGATGCCGCCCGACCTGCCGCTGCTGCTGACCGAGATCAAGCCGGGGCATCGCGTGGCCGGGAAAGACGGTGCGCGGGCGCGGCAGCTGGAAGCCGAGCGCATCCTCGCCGCGCTGCCCGCCGGCAGCGTGCCAGTGGTGCTCGACGAACGCGGCACCCAGGCGACCACGCGCGAACTGGCGTCGTGGCTGCAGGGCTGGATGGCCGAGGGCATGTCGCCGGCCTTCGTCATCGGTGGGGCGGACGGCCTCGACGACAGCGTCAGGGCGCGCGCCGGCAAGCTGCTGGGCTTGTCGAAACTGACCCTGCCGCACGCGTTGGCGCGCGTGATGCTGGCCGAGCAGTTGTATCGTTCCGTCTGTATGATCAAGGGGCATCCCTACCATCGGGGTTGAGGGGCATCACGAGAACATGCTGGTTGATAAACGCATCTACCTGGCTTCGCAATCGCCGCGGCGGCGCGAACTGCTGAAGCAGATCGGCGTCGTCTTCGACGTGCTGCCGCTGCGTGGCGTGGCCGGCCGCATGGACGTCATCGAAGTTCCCGGCGCCGGCGAGTCCGCGCCCGATTTTGCACAGCGCATGGCAAGCGGAAAAGCCGCCTGCGGCTGGCGTGCCGTGGAAATGCGCCGCCTGCTGCGCTTTCCGGTGCTGGGCGCGGACACGGTGGTCGAGCTGGACGGCGCCATTCTTGGCAAGCCGTCTGGCCGCGCCGATGCCGCAGCCATGCTGACGCGCCTGTCCGGGCGCCCGCATCGGGTGCATACCGCGGTGGCCGTGCAGCACGAAGACCGGCTGGAAATGCGCCTGTCGTCCAGCCAGGTCCGGATTGCCGCAATCGACAGCGCCGCCATCGCGCGCTACCTGGAAAGCGGCGAATACCTCGGCAAGGCCGGCGCCTACGCCATCCAGGGGCGCGCCGGCGCATTTGTCGAACACATCGACGGCAGCTACAGCGGCGTCATGGGTTTGCCGTTATATGACACTGCCGTTTTATTGAGAGCCTTCGGTCTGGCAGTCTGAGTGCTGCCGGCCACCCCACCATGAGCGAAGAAATCCTCGTCAACGTCACCCCGCAGGAAACGCGCGTCGCCGTGCTGCACCTGGGCTCGGTACAGGAACTGCATATCGAGCGCGCGCAGTGCCGCGGACTGGTCAGCAACATCTACATGGGGCGCGTGGTGCGCGTGCTGCCCGGCATGCAGTCGGCCTTCATCGACATCGGCCTCGAGCGCGCCGCCTTCCTGCACGTGGCCGACATCTGGGAAGAGCGCCACGGCGGCGAACCCGAGCGCGCCATCGAGCAGGTCCTGCACGAAGGCCAGAGCCTGATGGTGCAGGTGATCAAGGACCCGATCGGCACCAAGGGCGCGCGGCTGTCCACCCAGATCAGCTTCGCCGGACGCTACCTGGTGTATCTGCCGCAGGAATCGCATATCGGCATTTCGCAGAAAATCGAAGGCGAGGAAGAGCGCGAACTGCTGCGCCAGAAACTGCACCGGCTGATGCCGGAAGACGCCACCGGCGGCTTCATCGTGCGCACCATGGCCGAAACCGCGGAAGACACCGAAATGCAGGCCGACATCGACTACCTGCGGCGGCTGTGGAGCAGCATCCAGTCGCGCGGCAACTGCGTCGTGCCATGCCTCCTGTATCAGGACCTCGACCTCTCGCTGCGCGTGCTGCGCGACTTCGTCAATCGCGACACCAGCCGCATCCTGATCGATTCGCGCGAAACCTATCAGCGCATGGCCGAGTTCGCGCAGAACTACACCCATGCCGTGCTCGACAAGCTGCAGCACTACGGCGCTGACCGGCCGCTGTTCGACCTCCACGCCATCGAGGACGAAATCGCCAAGGCGCTGGGGCGGCGCGTCGACCTCAAATCGGGCGGCTACCTCATCATCGACCAGACCGAGGCGCTGACCACGGTCGACGTCAACACCGGCGGCTTCGTCGGCGCGCGCAACTTCGACGACACCATCTTCAAGACCAACCTCGAAGCCGCGCAGGCCATCGCGCGCCAGCTGCGCCTGAGGAACCTCGGCGGCATCATCATCATCGACTTCATCGACATGGACAACGCCGAGCACCAGGAAGCGGTGTTGACCGAACTGAAGAAGGCGCTGGCGCGCGACCCCACCCGCAGCACCGTCAGCGGTTTCTCCGCGCTGGGGCTGGTCGAGATGACGCGCAAGCGGACCCGGGAATCGCTGGCGCACGTGCTGTGCGAGCCCTGCCCCACCTGCGCCGGCCGCGGCGAAATCAAGACCGCGCAGACCGTGTGCTACGACGTGCTGCGCGAAATCCTGCGCGAGGCGCGCCAGTTCGACGCGCGCGAATACCGCATCGTCGCCGCGCAAAGCGTGATCGACCTGTTCCTCGACGAGGAGTCCGGCAGCCTCGCCCAGCTCATCGACTTCATCGGCAAGCCGGTGTCGCTGCAGGTCGAAACCACCTACCCGCAGGAACAGTACGACATCATCCTGTTGTGAGGCGTGAGGCGTGAGGCGTGAGGCGTGAGGCGTGAGGCGTAGTTTGCGGATTATGGGGGGGGGCATGAAACCCCGTGCCCCTGCCTACTGGCACACTGCCTGCGCCGAACTCGCCGCTGCCGACCCGGTGATGGCCGCGCTCATCGCGCGCTACCCCGATTGCGTGCTCGGCAATCGCGGCGACCCGTTCCAGACCCTTGCGCGCGCCATCGTCGGCCAGCAGATTTCGGTCAAGGCGGCCGACAGCGTGTGGGCGCGCTTCGCTGGCTACGCGCAGACCGTCAGCCCCGAGCACATCGTCACGCTGGAACTGGACGCGCTTGCCGCCTGCGGCCTGTCGCGCCGCAAGGCCGAATACCTCGTCGACCTCGCCGGCCATTTCCTCGACGGCCGCGTCGAACCGGCGCGCTGGAAGAGAATGGAAGACGAAGCCGTCATCGCCGAACTCGTCGACGTGCGCGGCATCGGCCGCTGGACCGCCGAGATGTTCCTCATCTTCAACCTGCGCCGTCCAGACGTCTGGCCCTTGGACGACATCGGCCTGCAAAAGGCCGTCGCCCTGCACTATCTCGAAGGCGAGCGCCCCACCTCCAAAATCCTGCGCCAGCACGGCGAGCGCCACGCGCCCTGGCGAACCGTCGCCACCTGGTATCTCTGGCGCAGCCTGGATCCGGCGGTGGTGCAGTACTGATTACAGGGTGATATCGGCGATGACCGGCGCGTGATCCGACGGCCGCTCCAGCTTGCGCATGTCGCGATCGATGGTGCTTGAAGTGCAGGCGGCGGCGAGCGGTTCGGACAGCAGGATGTGGTCGATCCTGAGGCCGTGGTTGCGGCGGAAGCCCATCATGCGGTAGTCCCACCAGGAAAAGCTTTTTTCGGGCTGTTCGAACAGGCGGAAGCTGTCCTTCAGGCCCAGCGCCAGCAAGTTTCGGAAGCGCTCGCGTTCCGGCTCCGACACCAGCACGCTGCCCTTCCACGCCTCAGGGTCGTGCACGTCGCGGTCTTCCGGGGCGACGTTGTAGTCGCCGAGCACGGCAAGTCTGGGATGGCGCGCCAGTTCGTCCTTCAGCCAGGTGGCCAGCGCGTCGAACCAGGCGAGCTTGTAGGGATATTTGTCGGAATCGAGGCTTTGGCCGTTGGGGCAGTACACGCACACCAGCCGCACGCCGTCGATGGTGGCGGCGATGACGCGCCGCTGTTCGTCTTCCAGGCCGGGGATGCCGGTCTGGATATCGGACGGCTCACTGCGGCTGACGATGGCGACGCCGTTATAGGTTTTCTGGCCGATGAAGGCGACGCGGTAGCCGGCCGCTTCCAGTTCGGCGACCGGAAAATTGTCGTCGGTGAGCTTGGTTTCCTGCAGGCACACCACGTCGGGCTGGCGGGTGGCGAGAAAGTCCAATAACTGGGGCAGGCGGACTTTGAGGGAGTTGACGTTCCAGGCGGCGAGTTTCATGCCGCGGAGTTTACCGCAGCCGCGCCGACCGGCGCGACGCGACCTTCAGGGGGCAGCAGGCGCCGGGGCAGCGGTGGTTTGCGGAACCGGCTTGCTGCCAGGCGGCGCGGACTTGGGATAGCCGGCACGATCCAGCATGGCCTGCCACTGGCCGGTTTCAAACCCGTCGATCTTGTCGCTGCCGACCACCAGCACCGGCACGCTCAGGCGCCCTGTGAGCTTTTGCAGTTCGGCCTGGGCTTCGGGGCTGGCCTGCGGATCCCTGTTGCTGAAAGGCACACCACGCCCGGTGAGCAGTTGCCGCGCCTGGTCGCAGGGGGCGCCGCAGGCGCTGGCGTAGAGGGTGACCGGGTGTTTCTCGCGCGCGGTCTTGGCAGCGTAGGACTCGCCGACTTCGATGAAGCTGCCCTTGAACGATTTCTGCTGGGCATTCTTCACATTGGGTGGGGGCGGCTGGTCGCTGTATTGCGTCCGGCCCTGCGTGTCCTTCCACTGGTACAACTGAGCCGCGGCCAGCGGCATACTTGCCGCGGCCAGCCATGCAGCCATCAAGATGAGTCCTGCTTTCATGCCATGCTCCCGGAAGACCTGATCATTCGCTATAACGGCCAAGCCCGGCCCGGGCTTTACCCGCAAGGGGCAGGCCGCGGTTGCAGAAGCCGCTGAACGGCCTGCTAAAGGATTCTTTTCAATACCCCCTTGCGGGTACTCCGATCCACTATGGATTAAAGTCCATGTGGAGTCGTATGCGTCAACAACCACGCTCATGCCATGCCGTTGTGCCGCAGCAGGGCGTCGATGGTCGGCTCGCGGCCACGGAAGGCCTTGAACGATTCGAGCGCCGGGCGGGCGCCGCCCTGGGCCAGGATTTCGCTCCAGAAGCGGTGGCCGACTTCGGGATTCAGTACGCCGCCGTAGCCCTCGGCCTCGTCCTCGAACAGCGCGTAGGCGTCGGCCGACAGCACTTCCGCCCATTTGTAGCTGTAATAGCCGGCCGCGTAGCCGCCGGCGAAGATGTGCGAGAAATTGTTGGGAAAGCGGTTCCAGGCAGGCGGGATGATGACCGCGACTTTCTTGCGGATGTCGTTGATCAGATCCAGCGCGGTGCGGCTGCCGTTGGGGTCGAAGTCGTCGTGCAGGTGCATGTCGAAGCTGGCGAACTCGATCTGGCGCAACGTCTGCAGGCCGGACTGGAAGTTCTTCGCGGCCAGCATCCTGTCGAACAGCGCGCGCGGCAGCGGCTCGCCGGTGTCGACGTGCGCGGTCATGTGCTTCAGCACGTCCCATTCCCAGCAGAAGTTTTCCATGAACTGGCTCGGCAGTTCGACCGCATCCCACTCGACGCCGTTGATGCCGGAGACGCCGAGTTCCTCGATCTGTGTCAGCAGGTGGTGCAGGCCGTGGCCGGTCTCGTGGAACAGGGTGATGACCTCGTCGTGGGTGAACAGCGCCGGCTTGCCGCCCACCGGCCCGGAAAAATTGCAGTTGAGGTAGGCAACCGGGGTCTGGATGTCGCCGCCCTTCCTGCGGCGGGTGATGACGTCGTCCATCCATGCGCCGCCGCGCTTGGAGGCGCGCGCGTACAAGTCGAGGTAGAACTGGCCGACGCGCTGGCCGCCGTGGTCGGTGAGCGTGTAGAACTTCACGTCCGGATGCCATACCGGCGCGCTGTCTTCGCGCACATGCAGGCCGTAGAGCGTTTCAATCAACCTGAACAGGCCGGCCAGCACGCGCGGTTCGGGGAAGTACTGCTTCACTTCCTGGTCGGAAAAGCTGTAGCGGGCGACGCTCAGCTTTTCCGAGGCGTAGGTGGTATCCCAGGCCTGCAGCTCGCTCATGCCCAGCTCGTCGCGGGCGAAGGCCTTGAGCTCGGCGTAGTCCTTCTCGGCGTAGGGGCGGGCACGGGCGCCGAGTTCGTCGAGGAACTTCAACACCTCGGCCGGGGTGTCGGCCATCTTGGCCGCCAGCGAGACCTCGGCGTAGCTCCTGAACCCCAGCAGCTCGGCGGCCTCGCGGCGCAGCCTGAGGATGCTGCCGATCAGCGGGGTGTTGTCGAGCTCGGGTTTGCCGAATTCGGAGGCGCGGGTGACGTAGGCGCGATAGACCGTTTCACGGAGTTCGCGGTTGTCGGCGTACTGCATCACCGGCAGGTAGGACGGCATTTGCAGGGTGATCTTCCAGCCGGTTTTGCCGTCGGCTTCGGCTGCCGCCTGCATCATGGCCAGCACGTCGTCCGGCACGCCGGCCAGCTGGGCCGCGTCGTCGATGATGAGCGCGAAGTCATTGGTGGCGTCGAGCAGGTTCTCCTCGAACTTGGCCGAAAGCTGCGCCAGTTCCTCCTGCACCTGCATGAAGCGGGCCTTCTTGTCGGCCGGCAGTTCGGCGCCGCCGAGGCGGAAATCGCGCAGCTCGTTGTCGACGATCTTCTTGCGCGGGGCGGACAGCGCGGCGTAGCCGGGGCTGGCCTTGAGCGCCTTGTATTTGGCGAACAGCGCCTCGTTCTGCCCCAGTTTGGCATAGAAGATGGTGATCTTGGGCAGGTTGGCGTTGTAAACCTCGCGCAGCTCGGGCGAATCCATCACCGAATGCAGGTGCGACACCTGGCCCCAGGCGCGGCCCAGCTTCTCGTTGGCGTCGTCGAGCGGGGCGACGAAGGCGTCCCACTCGGCCGGGGTGTCGGCGGCCTCGGCTCGGGCCACCGCGGCGCGGGCGTCGGCCAGCAGCTGGTCGATGGCGGGGGTGACGTAGTCGGGCTTGAATTCGGCGAAACGGGGCAGGCCGGAAAAGTCGAGCAGGGGATTCATGGGAAATCTTTCACAAAGAGGACGCACAAGGAGGAGGCAGGGCACGCGGAGGAAAAGCGGCAACGCACAACGATTATAATTTGAGCCCGGCTCCTATGTGTTTCAACCCCTCGACAACCATGGCTTTAGATCCCATCGCCCCCTACCGGGGGGCCCACCCGCAACTCGCCGCCGGCGCCTGGGCGCATCCGCGCGCCACGGTGATCGGCGAAGTCAGCCTGGGCCGCGACGCCTCGGTGTGGCCGGGCACGGTGATCCGCGGCGACGTCAATTCGATTGCCATCGGCGAGGCGACCAACATCCAGGACAACAGCGTGCTGCACGTGTCGCACAAGACGCCGGCCAACCCCGCGGGCGGGCCGCTGGTCATCGGCGCGCGCGTCACCGTCGGCCACTCGGTCATCCTGCATGCCTGCACCATCGAGGACGAATGCCTGATCGGCATGGGCTCGATCATTCTCGACCGTGCGGTGGTGCAAAAACACGTGCTGCTGGGCGCGGGCTCGCTGGTGCCGGAAGGCCGCGTGCTCGAATCCGGTCACCTCTATTTAGGGCGTCCCGCCAAGCTGGTACGGGCGCTGACCGAGGAAGAAATCGCCTATTTCAGTTATTCCGCCGAGCACTATGTCGCGCTGGCGCGGTCGTATCAAGACGCTTAAACCTTGTGGAATCCCCATGAAATTCACCAAACCCCTGCTGATTGCCGTCGCTGTGCTCGCCATCGCCGGCGCGCTGGCCTACGCCCTGATGGACAAGCCCGGCGCACCGGCCGCCACCTTCACCACGCTGGAGGGCAAGCCCATCGCCCTGGCCGACCTGCGCGGCAAGGTCGTGCTGGTCAACTTCTGGGCGACGTCCTGCCCCGGCTGCATCAAGGAAATGCCGGGCATGGTCGAAACCTACACGCATTACAAGGACCGCGGCTTCGAAATCATCGCAGTGGCGATGAGCTACGATCCGCCGAACTATGTGCAAAGTTTCGTGAAGACGCGGCAGCTGCCGTTCCCGGTCGCTCTCGACGTGACCGGTGAACACGCGCGCGCCTTCGGCAACGTGCAGCTCACGCCCACCACCTTCATCATCGGCAAGGACGGCCGCATCCTCGAGCAAAAGCTGGGCGAACTCGACTTCGTCAAGCTGAGAGCCCTGCTGGACCGGGAATTGTCCTGATGAGAGCGCTCGTTGCAGCGATGCTGCTTGCCAGCCTGGCCGCATGCAGTTCCGGGGGCGTGGAACCCGTCGTCAAGCCCGCCGCCCCATCCAAGGCGGGCAAGCCTTCGCCATACGCTCCGCCGCCCCCGCCGATGCCGGAAGAGGGCATCGTGTGCGCTGCAGACGTCAGGCAATGTCCCGACGGCAGCTTCGTCAGCCGCAATCCGGCCCGGGGCTGCGCGTTCGCCCCCTGCCCAGGCGCAGGCAAACAATAATTTCTTCTGGAACTATTCATTCATGGCGCAATACGTGTATTCCCTCAACCGTGTCGGCAAGATCGTTCCGCCCAAGCGGCAGATCCTGAAGGACATTTCGCTCAGCTTTTTCCCCGGCGCCAAGATCGGCCTCTTGGGCCTCAACGGTTCCGGCAAGTCCTCCCTCATCCGCATCATGGCGGGGGTGGACCGTGACATCGAGGGCGAGGCGATCCCGATGCCGGGCATCCGCATCGGTTACCTGCCGCAGGAGCCGCAGCTCGATCCCGCGCATACGGTACGCCAGGCGGTCGAGGCGGGATTGGGCGAGATCGTTGCGGCGAAGACGCGGCTGGACGAAATCTACGCCGCCTACGCCGAGCCCGACGCCGACTTTGACACGCTGGCCGAGGAGCAGGCCAAATGCGAGGCGATCCTCGCCACTGCCGGCGCCGACCTCGACACGCAGATGGAAATCGCTGCCGATGCCTTGCGCTTGCCGCCATGGGACGCGGTGGTCGGCAATCTGTCCGGCGGCGAAAAGCGCCGCGTCGCGCTGTGCCAGCTCTTGCTGTCCAACCCCGACATGCTGCTGCTCGACGAGCCGACCAACCACCTCGACGCCGAATCGGTCGACTGGCTGGAGCAGTTCCTCGTCCGCTACCCCGGCACCGTGGTGGCGGTGACGCACGACCGCTACTTCCTCGACAACGCCGCCGAATGGATCCTCGAACTCGACCGCGGCCACGGCATTCCGTGGAAGGGCAACTACACCAGCTGGCTGGAGCAGAAGGAGGCGCGGCTGGAAACCGAATCCAAGCAGGAGGCCGGCCGCATCAAGACGATGAAGCAGGAGCTCGAATGGGTACGGCAGAACCCCAAGGCGCGCCAGGCCAAGTCGAAGGCGCGCCTGGCGCGCTTCGAGGAGCTCAATTCGGTCGAGTACCAGAAGCGCAACGAGACGCAGGAAATCTTCATCCCGGTCGGCGAGCGCCTCGGCGACAAGGTGATCGACTTCCACAACGTGTCGAAATCCTTCGGCGACCGCCTGCTGATCGATAACCTGTCTTTCAGCGTGCCGCCCGGCGCCATCGTCGGCATCATCGGCCCCAACGGCGCCGGCAAGTCGACCTTCTTCAAGATGATCACCGGCCAGGAAAAACCGGATGCGGGCGTTGTCGAAATTGGCCAGACCGTGAAGCTCGCCTACGTCGACCAGAGCCGCGATGCCTTGAGCGCCGACAAGACCGTGTTCGACGAAGTCGCCGAAGGTCGCGACCTCCTCACCGTGGGCCGCTACGAAACGCCGTCGCGCGCCTACCTCGGCCGCTTCAACTTCAAGGGCGGCGACCAGCAGAAGCGCGTCGGCAACCTGTCAGGCGGCGAGCGCGGGCGGCTGCACCTGGCGAAGACGCTGATCGCCGGCGGCAACGTGCTGCTGCTCGACGAACCGTCGAACGACCTCGACGTGGAAACCCTGCGCGCGCTGGAAGACGCGCTGCTGGAATTCGCCGGCTGCGTGCTGGTGATCTCGCACGACCGCTGGTTCCTCGACCGCATCGCCACCCACATCCTCGCCTTCGAGGGCGACTCGCAGGTGGTGTTCTTCCCCGGTAACTACCAGGAATACGAGGCCGACAAGAAAAAGCGCCTGGGCGAGGAAGGCGCCAAGCCCAGGCGCATCCGCTACAAGCCGATCAGCCGGTAAGCGCGCGATGATCCTCGCTACGCTTACCGAGGCCGACTGCTACGCTGCACTGCATCCACTGTTTGCGCGCGCTTTCGAGTTTCTGCGCAGCACGGACCTGAAGGCGCTGGCGCCGGGCCAGCATGCAATCGATGGCGAGCGGCTGTTCGCCATCGTCGAGGACTGTGCCGGCCGCACGCGGGCGGAAGCGAAGCTCGAATGCCATCGCCGCTACATCGACATCCAGCTGGTGCTGGAAGGCATCGACGAGATGGGATGGAAGCCGCTGGGCGAATGCGTGGACGCGGCGACGGATTACGACGCCGCGCGCGACATCCGCTTCTTCAACGACGCGCCGGCCAGCTGGATCGCCACCCTGCCGGGGTCGTTCTGCCTGTTTTATCCTGACGATGCGCATGCTCCGCTGGTGAGCGCCGGCATGATCCGCAAGGTGGTGGTGAAGATCGCGGTGCAGCCGGACTAATGCAGCTCAGTAATGAGGCGGAATCTCGTCGCGCAGGGTGCGCGCCTCGTCCGGCAGCGCGTCCTGCAGCTGCTGGTGCAGCAGGCGTAATTGCTGCTGCATCGAATCGAGTTGCGCCTGCTGGCGGATCACCGTCTGGTTGAGCGTTTCGAGCAGGTCTTCGGCGAAGGCGAGCCTGGTTTCGAGTTCGGTGAGGCGGGATTCATTCATGGCTGTTTAGTCCGGGGGAGCAAGGGGACGACAAGTTTCTCCAGCCGCGGATAATGCACCTGTCCCGCAATCTTGTGGCGGATGCGACCCTCGGCATCGACGATGAACGAGGTGGGCACGCTCGTCACGTGGCCGAAGGCGGCGGCCACCGACGCGTTGGTCGGCGCGGCCATGAAGGCGTAGTCCTTGTCCTGCATCCAGGCGGCGATCTTTTCCGGCGAGTCGTCGATGCTGATCGAGACGACCTCGAACTCCCGGTCGCGCGTATCCTTCCAGAAGGCGTCGATCACCGGTTTTTCCTTGCGGCAGTACGGGCACCAGGTGGCCCAGAAGTTCACCAGCACGACTTTGCCCTTGAGCTCGTCGCTGGTCAGCGCCCGGCCATCCGGCAGGGTCACGGCCCAGCGGGGCGCGGGGCGATTTTCCTCGCTGACCTCGGCCGGCGGACGAAACCACAGCCAGGCAATCAAACCCAGTAAAATCAGGGTCAGCGGACTCGGCGTCCATTTCTTGATGAGGGCTTGTCTATCCATGCTGTGGCTGAAGTCGTTTCATATCGTGATGGTGGTGAGCTGGTTCGCCGGGTTGTTCTACCTGCCGCGCATCTTCGTCAACCTGGCAATGGAAACGAATGACGCCGCCTACGACCGCCTGCTGCTGATGGCGGGCAAATTGTATCGGTTCGTCACCCCCATCATGTGGCTGACGCTGGCCACCGGCATCTGGCTGTGGCTGGCGTACTTTCCGCTTTCCATGAACTGGATGTGGGCCAAACTGATTCTGGTCGGCGGACTGGTCGGCTACCACCATGTTTGCAAAAGCCTGCTGCGTGCGTTCGAAGCCAGACAGAACACCAGATCGCATCGTTGGTTCCGCTGGTTCAATGAAATTCCGGTGATCGTTTTATTGGTCGTCGTGCTGCTGGTCGTATTGAAGCCCTTTTAAGAAAGCCCTGTTTGAAACCCCAGCCCCTTAAATCCCAGCCCCGCCGTTCCAAAGCCCCACATCCCGTTCGTCCCGAGCGCGAGACGTTGCCGCCTGCCAGCCATTTCGCCACCTGCCCGCGCGGGCTGGAGGCGTTGCTCGAAGCCGAACTTGCGGCCGCCGGCGCACAGGTGGTGCGCCAGGTGCCTGCCGGCGTGCTGTTCATGGCCGATGCCGCCGCCGAGATGCGCGCCAACCTCACCTCGCGCATCGCCACCCGCATCCTGCGCAAGGTCGGCTACACCCGTTATCGCAAGGAAGAGCACATCTACCGCGCCGCGCTCGACCTGCCGTGGCCGGACTGGTTCGGCGTCAAGAAGACCATCGCGGTGAAGGTCGGCGCGCAGAACGCGCCGCTGAAGAGCCTCAATTTCATCACGCTCAAGATCAAGGACGCCATCTGCGACCGCTTCCGCGAGGAGACGCGCGAACGTCCCAGCGTCGACACCGAAGCGCCCGACGTGCCGGTGTATGCCTTCTTCACCCCGGACGCGGTGACTTTCTACCTTGACACCAGCGGCGAGCCGCTGTTCAAGCGCGGCTTCAAGCGCGAGGCGAGCGCGGCGTCGATCAAGGAAAACCTCGCCGCCGGGCTGTTGCTGTTGTCCGGCTGGGAACCCGGCACGCCGCTGCTCGACCCGATGTGCGGCGCCGGCACCATCCTGCTCGAAGCGGCGGACATGGCGCTGAACCGTGCGCCGGGACGCAGCCGCCATTTCGCCTTCGAGCACTACCGCGATTTCGACGTGGCGCAGTGGCAGCGCATCAAGACGGAAGCGCAGGCGCAGGAAAAGCCGCTCACGCGCCTGCCCATTTTCGGCGCCGACCAGGATCGCTGGGTGCTCGACAAGGCGAAGAACAACCTTGCCGCCGCGGGCTATGCCGACGCCATCGAGTTGAAGGTGTCCGACGTGCTCGACCTGAAGGCGCCGACGCCGGTCGGCACCATCGTCACCAACCCGCCCTACGGCGAGCGGTTGGGCGAGGCCGAGGACCTGGCCGAGTGGTATCCGCGCCTGGGCGACTGGCTGAAGCAGAATTTTTCCGGCTGGGAGGCGTGGATCATTTCGGGCGATCCCCTGTTGCCGAAGCTGCTCGGACTGAAGGCCAGCCGCCGCATTCCGCTGTTCAATGGCCCGATCGAAACCCGCTTCCTGCAGTACAAGCTGATTGCCGGGTCGATGCGGCCGAAAAAGGCATCCGACGGCGCGCTCTGAGCCTCGTCCGGAAATACCAATGAAAACGGGGAGCCAGGCACCCTGTTTTCATTGGCTGGAAGGCCTCAGACGATGTCGAGGTGATCGAGCCCCGACATCATGTCGCGGCCCTTGGCTTCCTGGCCGTGCAGCTTGATCTGCAGGCGCAGGTCGTTGAGGCTGTCGGCGTTCCGGAGCGCATCCTCGTAGGAAATCATCCCGGCTTCGTACAGGTCGAACAGCGCCTGGTCGAAGGTCTGCATGCCGAGTTCGCGCGACTTCGCCATGATCTCCTTGATCTCGTGCACCTGGCCCTTGAAGATGAGGTCGGCGATCAGCGGCGAGTTGAGCAGGATTTCGACTGCGGCGACGCGGCCGGTGGTGCCCTTGCGCGGAATCAGCCGCTGCGAGATGAAGGACTTGAGGTTGAGCGACAGGTCCATCAAGAGCTGGTCGCGCTTTTCCTCGGGGAAGAAGTTGATGATGCGGTCGAGTGCTTGGTTGGCGCTGTTGGCGTGCAGGGTCGACAGGCAGAGGTGGCCGGTTTCGGCGAAGGCGATGGCGTATTCCATGGTGTCGCGGTCGCGGATTTCGCCGATCAGGATGACGTCCGGCGCCTGACGCAGGGTGTTCTTGAGTGCGGAAAACCAGTTCTCGGTGTCGATGCCGACCTCGCGCTGGGTAATGATGGATTTCTTGTGCTCGTGCACGTATTCGATCGGGTCTTCCACCGTGATGATGTGGTCGCAGGCGTTTTCGTTGCGGTAGCCGACCATCGCCGCCAGCGAAGTCGACTTGCCGGTGCCGGTGCCGCCGACGAAGATCACCAGGCCGCGCTTGATCATCGCAACGTCGCGCAGGACCGGCGGCAGGTTCAGATCTTCCATCTTCGGAATCTTGGTGACGATGGTCCGCATCACGACACCGACGCGGCCCTGCTGCACGAACACGTTGACGCGGAAGCGGCCGATCTCGGGTGGGCTGATGGCGAAGTTGGATTCGTTGCTCGCCTCGAAGTCCTTCCACTGCCGCTCGTTCATGATCGAGCGCGCCAGTTCGCTGGTGTGCGCGGGGGTGAGACTCTGGTTCGATACCGGGGTGATCTTACCGTCCACCTTGATGGCGGGCGGAAACCCGGCGGTGATGAACAGGTCGGAGGCGTTCTTCGCCAGCATCAGGCGCAGCAGGTCGTGGACGGTTTTCTCAGCGTTCATCGTTCAATCCTCAACCCAGAAATGTGTCTTTGTTTTGTGCGGCGGCGCGCGCCACGCCGGGTGCAATGATGTTGCGTTTCACCAGATCCTGCAGGCACTGGTCGAGCGTCTGCATGCCCAGGTTGCCGCCGGTCTGGATCGACGAGTACATCTGCGCCACCTTGTTTTCGCGGATCAGGTTGCGGATGGCGGGGGTGCCGATCATGATTTCGTGCGCTGCGACCCGGCCGTTGCCGTCCTTGGTTTTCAGCAGGGTCTGCGAGATGACGGCGCGCAGCGACTCGGACAGCATCGATCGCACCATTTCCTTTTCAGCGGCCGGGAACACGTCGACGATACGGTCGATGGTCTTGGCGGCGGACGAGGTGTGCAGGGTGCCGAACACCAGGTGGCCGGTTTCGGCAGCGGTGAGCGCGAGGCGAATCGTCTCGAGGTCGCGCAATTCGCCGACCAGGATAACGTCCGGGTCTTCGCGCAGCGCGCTGCGCAGGGCGTTGGCAAACGACAGCGTATGCGGGCCGACCTCGCGCTGGTTGATCAGGCATTTCTTGCTCTGGTGCACGAATTCGATCGGGTCCTCGACCGTGAGGATGTGGGCGTACTGGTTTTCGTTGACGTAATCTATCATCGCCGCCAGGGTGGTCGATTTGCCCGAGCCGGTCGGTCCGGTCACCAGCACGATGCCGCGCGGCTGGTCGGAGATTTCCTTGAAGATTTGCGGTGCATTGAGTTCTTCCAGCGTCAGTACCTTGGACGGAATCGTCCGGAACACTGCGCCGGCGCCGTATTGCTGGTTGAAGGCGTTGACGCGGAAGCGTGCCAGCGAGGGAATCTCGAAGGAGAAGTCGATTTCCAGCGTTTCCTCGTACACCTTGCGCTGGCTGTCGTTCATGATGTCGTACACCATGCGGTGCACGTCCTTATGATCCATCGGCGGCAGGTTGATGCGGCGGATATCGCCGTTGACCCGGATCATCGGCGGCAGGCCGGCCGAAAGGTGCAAGTCCGACGCCTTGTTCTTGACGGCAAAAGCCAGCAGTTCTGAAATATCCACGCGTGCCTCGTTCAGTGTTGGGTGGGGTTTTGACAGATAATAATCGTTATGGATAACGGCCCCGATACGCGCAAACTTGAGCCTGACATGACAGGTGCCGCCGGTACGCCATGTGACCGCTTGCATGCCGTGCAGGCGCGGATAGCGCGCGCCGTGGCCGGAGCGGGGCGCGACGACACGGCGGTTCGCCTGCTGGCCGTCAGCAAGACCTTCGGTGCGGAGGCGGTGCGGGATCTGGCGGCCTGCGGCCAGCGTGCGTTCGGTGAAAATTACGTGCAGGAGGCGCTGGAAAAGCAGGCGGCCTTGCGCGATGCGTCGCTGGTGTGGCATTTCATCGGGCCGATCCAGAGCAACAAGTCGCGGGCGATTGCCGAGCATTTCAGCTGGGTGCACAGTGTCGACCGGCTGAAGATTGCCGAGCGGCTGTCGGCGCAGCGGCCGGCCGGCTTGCCGCCGCTGCAGGTCTGCATCGAGGTCAATGTCAGCGGCGAGGCCAGCAAGGGCGGGGTGGCGCCGGCTGAACTGCCCGCGCTGGCCGAGGCCGTTGCGAAATTGCCCGGTTTGCAATTGCGCGGCCTGATGACGATTCCGGCGCCGACGCCGGATGTCGCAGCGCAGCGCGCGGCATTCCGGCAGGTGCGTGAACAGTTCGATGCGCTGCGCGCGCGCGGCTACGCGCTCGATACCCTGTCGATGGGCATGTCGGGCGATCTGGAAGCAGCGATACTGGAAGGTGCGACCATCGTGCGGATCGGAACCGCACTCTTTGGTGAAAGGACTTACCTCGGATGATTCATGAATTGACGCACGCCCTCGCTGGTCAGCGGAGTCGTTGCGCTTTAGCGCTTACGAATCCGGCGTACCCCTTGCGGGTGCTTTTGTTTCGTATGGAAATTTTGCTCCACCCGCAGGGGGCAGGCCGTGGTTGTAAAGCCGATACATCGGCAACAACCACGCTCAGTCGGGCGTATGAATCACTACGCCGCTCCCCCCCAAAATTCCCCTACAAAACAAAATCCTGCGCGATCATCGCGCGAATTCATGAAACATCCGAGGTGCAACATGCATAAAGTGAGCTTCATCGGCGGCGGCAACATGGCGGCCGCCATCATCGGCGGGCTGATCGCCAGCGGCACCCAGCCGACCGACATCGAGGTGGTCGAAATCAATGCTGACGCGCGGGCGCAGCTGTCCGCGCGCTTCGGCGTGGTGACCCACACGGATTTGTCGCAGGCGCGGCTGCACGCCCTGATCGTGCTGGCAGTGAAACCGCAAACCCTGCCCGGGGTGGCCGCCGCGCTGGCGCAGCGCCTCGCCGGCCAGCTGGTGGTGTCGGTCGCCGCCGGGGTGCGGGTGGCCGACCTCGCCCGCTGGCTGGGAGGGCATGCGCGGATCGTGCGTGCCATGCCCAACACCCCGGCCTTGGTGCAGGCCGGGATTACCGGGCTGTTTGCGCCGCCCGCCGTCAGCCACGATGCGCGTTCGCAGGCCGAAGCGGTGCTGCGCGCCGTCGGCGGCGTGGTATGGGTGGAGGACGAACCGCAGTTGGATGCGGTGACCGCGGTGTCTGGCAGCGGCCCGGCCTATGTGTTTTATTTCATCGAATCGCTGGAAGCCGCCGCTGCGGCGCAGGGGCTGGCGCCCGACACCGCGCGCCAGCTGGCGTTGCAGACCTTCTTCGGCGCGGCCAAACTGGCGCTGGAGTCAGGCGAGGAACCCGCTGTGCTGAGGCAGCGCGTCACCTCCAAAGGCGGCACCACCGAGCGCGGCATTGCCGCGCTGGAAGCCGCGGCGGTCAAGCTGGCCATCGGCCAGGCGGTGGAGGCGGCCAGTCGCCGCAGCGCCGAGCTCGGCGACGAACTGGGGCGATTGGCGTGATTGCGGGCGCATTCGCTTTTCTCATCCAGACGCTGGGCAACCTGTTCGCGATCGCGGTACTGCTGCGCTTCATGATGCAGCTGTTCCGGGTGCCGTTCCGCAATCCGTTCGCGCAATTCATCGTCGCCATCACCGATTTTGCGGTGAAGCCGCTGCGCCGGGTGGTGCCGGGACTGTTCGGCTTCGACTGGGCCTGCCTGCTGCTCGCCTGGCTGGTCGAACTGGGGGTGGTGACGGCCGGCTACTGGCTGGACGACTTCCCGTTTGCGCTGGCGGGCGGCAAGGTGTGGCCGGTGATGCTGGGGCTGGCGGCGGTGAAGCTGCTGAGTCTGGCGATTTACATGGTCATCGGCCTGACCCTGGTGCGTGCGGTGATGTCGTGGGTCAATTCCAACACGCCGCTGATGCCGGTGGTGTATGAACTGACCGAACCCTTCCTGCGTCCGTTGCGGCGCATCGTTCCGATGGTCTCCAATGTCGACCTGACGCCGCTGGTGCTGTTCATCCTGTGCCAGCTGGTGCTGATGGTGCCGGTGCTGGCGCTGGAACGCGCGCTGCTTGGCTCCCTCTGAGCCGCCCGTCTGGGCGCGCCGCGATGGGCCCCGGCTGGCTGCAGGAACTGCACGTGCAGCCGGGGGAGAAGACCACGGCAGCCGGAGGGGAACATGGCGGCAGGCTGAAATTAAAGATTGCTGCACCGCCGGTCGATAACAAAGCGAATGCGCATCTGCTGGCCTGGCTGGCCGCGCAACTGGGGGTGCCCAAGTCCGCGGTGCCCTAAAGGACTCCGATCCACTACGTGCCAAGGCACGTGTGGAGTCGTATGCGCCTGGTTCGCGGCGAAGCCTCGCGGCAGAAAACCGTGGTGGTGTCGGGGGTTGAGGCCCCCTGGCTTGATATCGAGAAGACCAGCAAAACATGAGCATCCATCTGGAACAGGAAGTCGCCGACTTCAGCAAACGGCGCCTGCGGCTGGCGACGGCGATCACCGACTATGCCGACTGGCTCGACCGTCAGCATGGCATCGACGCCGAGCGCACCCTGCGGCTGGCGGATACCGCTTCGAGCCTGCGCCAGGACAAGCTGGTGGTGGCCTTTGTCGCGGAGTTCTCGCGCGGCAAGACCGAACTCATCAACGCCCTGTTTTTTGCCGACCAGGGCCAGCGCCTGCTGCCCTCCGACGCCGGCCGCACCACGATGTGCCCGACCGAGCTGTTTTCCAGTCCGGACGAGGGGCCCAGCCTGTGTCTGCTGCCCATCGAAACGCGCCGCCGCAGCGAATCGCTGGCGCGGCTCAAGCACATGCCGGTCGAGTGGGTCCGCGTGCAGCTCGATCCGGCCGACCCGCGCCAGCTGCAGGAAAGCCTGAAGAAGCTCACCGAAACCAAACCCATGACGGCGGTGGATGCGATCGAACTCGGGCTGTGGGACAGCGAGGACCAGACCGAGAGCCATCAGCTGCGCGCTGACGGCACGGTGGAGGTGCCGGCCTGGCGCTATGCCATGGTCAATTATCCGCATCCGCTGCTGCAGGCCGGGCTGACGATACTCGACACCCCGGGTCTCAACGCGCTCGGGGCCGAGCCCGAACTCACCCTGTCGGTCATTCCCAACGCGCATGCGGTGATGTACCTGCTGGCGACCGATACCGGGGTGACGCGCTCGGATCTCGAAATCTGGCAGAAGCATGTGCATCGGCATGCCAATTATCACGTCGCGGTGCTGAACAAGATCGACATGCTGTGGGACGAGCTCAAGAGCGAGACCGAGGTGCAGGCCACCATCGAGCGCCAGGCCGAAGAAACCGCGCGCGTGCTGAAGCTGCCGCGCAGCCGGGTGTTCACCGTGTCGGCGCAGAAAGCGCTGGCCGCCACCATTTTAGGCGATGCTGCGCTGCGCGTGCGCTCCGGCATCGAATCGCTGGAATATCTGCTGGCGCATCAGGTGATCCCGGCGCGGCGCGACATGCTTTATCATGCGGTCAGCCGCGAAGTGAATGCCTTGCTCGACGAGAGCCGGCTGGACCTGGCCGCGCGCCTGAAACGCAGCAGCGACGAGCTGATCCAGCTCAGCCAGCTGTCGGGCAAGAACCGCGAGCTGATCGAACAGACGCGCGCCATCCTGCAGAAGGAAAAGGACAGTTACGACGCCACGGCCGACCAGTTCCGGCTGACCCGGAAAATGGTGCAGAAGCAGGGCGAGCACCTGCTGTCGCAATTGTCGGATGACACGCTGAACGACATTTGCAAGGCCGGGCGTGTGGCGATGGAATCCAGCCTGACCACGCGCGGGCTCACCAGCGGCATCCGTCAGCTGAGCGAGCAGATGGTTGAGCGGCTCCAGCATGCGACCCAGCAGGCTGACAACATGCTGGATGCCCTGGATCAGGCCTATATACGGTTTCACCGCCAGCATCATCTGCCCAAAATGCAGGTGCCGAGACTCGATCTGGGCGCCTATCGCAACCGGCTGGAAGCGCTGATGCGCGAGACCGAAGCCTTCTGCAGGGATCCGGCCAACCTGATGCTGGAGAAGCGTTTCATGATCCGGCGTTTTTATGCCGGCCTCGCCGAAGAAGCGCGCAAGGCTTTCAACCTGGCGCGGGTGGAGGCCGAACGCTGGTTGCGTATTGCGCTCGACCCCGTCATGACGCGCATCCGCGAACACAAGCAGTATCTCGACACGCGGCTGGCCAGTCTGCAGCGCATTCTGGAGAACATGGGCACGCTGCAGAATCGCATGGCGCAGATCAAGCAGGAGATCGGCACGCTCCGCAATGACAAGGCGGAACTGGTGCGCATCGCCGGCGAGCTGGCTGTTTAGGCTTCTAGCCGTTCAGCCGGTTCAATAACAGCGCCGTCCTGTCCGGGTCGGTGTTCTTCAGCAGCCGCTGCGCGGCGGGGACCAGCTCTTCCAGGTGCGACTTCAGCACCTGCTGCTTGACCTGCAGCAGGCTGGCCGGCTGCATCGAAAACGTCCGCAGCCCAAGCCCCAGCAGCAGCCGCGTCAGCAACGGGTCGCCCGCCATTTCCCCGCACACCGAAACCGGTTTGCCCGCCTTGGCGCCGGCGCGCAGCGTGTACTGGATGAGGTTGAGCACCGCCGGATGCAGCGGGTCGTACAGATGCGCCACGCTGTCGTCGGCGCGGTCGATCGCCAGCGTGTACTGGATCAGGTCGTTGGTGCCGATCGACAGGAAGTCCAGCTGCTCGGCAAAGAACCCGGCCGAGAGGGCTGCGGCGGGTACTTCGATCATGCCGCCGATCGGGATGCCTTCATCGAATTTCAGGCCGTCCTTTCTCAGGGAGGCGCGGGCTTCGTCGATGCGCTGCAGGGTCTGCCGGAGTTCGATGAAACTTGCCAGCATGGGAATGAGGATGCGCACCTGGCCATGTGCGGAGGCCCGCAGAATTGCGCGCAGCTGGGTGAGGAACAGCCCGGGTTCGGCCAGGCACAGCCGGATTGCGCGCAGGCCGAGCGCAGGGTTGTCGGCCACGGTGTGGCCCCAGGGCGCCTGCTTGTCCGCGCCCAGGTCGAGCGTGCGGATGGTCACCGGCTTGCCGTCCAGCGCCTCGGCCACCGCCTTGTAGGAGTGGTACTGCTCTTCCTCGGTCGGCAGGTCGCTACGGTTGAGGAACAGGAATTCGCTGCGGAACAGGCCGATGCCGTGTGCGCCCGCGGCCTTCACCGCGTCGATGTCGGAGAGCAGTTCGATGTTCGCCATCAGCTCGATCGGGGTGCCGTCGAGCGTGGACGACTTGCTGGTTTTCAGCCGCTTCAGCTTGTCGGTGTCGATGCGCCACTGGTTCTGCCGCAGCCGGTATTCGGCCAGCACTGACTCGTCGGGGTTGACGATCACCACGCCGTCGCGGCCGTCGACGATCAATAGGTCGTGGTCGCGGACCAGGCCGCGCGCGTTGTGCAGCGCCATCACCGAGGGCATCCCCATGCTGCGCGCCAGAATCGCAGTATGCGAGGTGGTGCCCCCGAGGTCGGTGATGAAGGCGGCGAAATGCACGTTCTTGAACACGACCATGTCGGCTGGCGACAGCTCATGTGCCACCAGGATGCGCTCGACGTCGAAGTTGACATCCAGCGGCAGGTGGCTGGGGTGGCCGGTGAGTGCCTTCAGCACCCGCTGCACCACCTGCACCACGTCTTCCTGACGGCTTCTGAGATAGGCGTCGTCGATTTCCTCGAAGCGCGCCACCAGCGCTTCCATCTGCTGCGCCAGCGCCCATTCGGCGTTGCACTGGGTTTCCTGGATCAGGCGCTTGGGCGCCTCGGCGATCATCGAGTCGCCGAGGAACATCAGATGCATGTCGAGAAAGGCCGACAGCTCGGCCGGCGCGCCGGGCGGGATGTGGGTGCGCAGGATTTCGAGCTCGGCGCGGGTGGCGAGGATGGCTTCGTCGAAGCGCGCCAGCTCGTCCTTGATGTATTTGCGGTCGAGCATGTACTGCGGCACTTCAACCCGCGCGTGGGAGGCGAGGTGCGCATAGCCGATGGCGATGCCGCCGGAAACGCCGATGCCGTGCAGCGAGAAGCTCACATTTCCTCCCCGAAGCCGCTTGTAATGAGGTCGGTCAGCGCGTCGATCGCTTCCACCTCGTCGTCGCCGTCGGTTTCCAGTGTGATGGTGGTGCCCTTGGCGGCGGCCAGCATCATCACGCCCATGATGCTCTTGGCGTTGACGCGGCGACCGTTACGCGACATGAAGACGTTGCTCTTGAAGCGGGATGCGAGCTGGGTGAGTCTGGCCGAGGGGCGCGCGTGGAGCCCGAGCTTGTTGACGATTTCAACGTCCCGTTGCTGCATGGCACATGGTCTCGGAAATGTGGTTGATGCTGTTGCGCCCGCCCTCGACGATGCGCTCGACAAGTTGCAGCAGGGGCAGCGTCTCGCGGTAGTTTAATGCCTTCAGCAGCATCGGCAGGTTGACGCCGGAAACGCCTTCAATGTGGGCCGGCTCGAGCAGCCGGCACAGCGTGTTGCTGGGGGTGGCGCCGTACACGTCGGTCAGCACCAGGATGCCGTCGCCCTCGTCCAGTTCGGCCAGCTGTGCCTGCAAGGCCTTTTGCCGCTCGTCGGGGTCGGCATGGCCGATAAAATCCAGCGTGGCGAGGCCGCGCGGACGCTGGCCCAGCACATGGGTGGCACACTCGACCAGGCTGTCGGCGAGCGAACCGTGGGCGACGATGAGGATGCCTATCATTGTGTGAATGTCAGACCAAAAACAGCATTCTAGCGAAGCCGGGCCTGCATCGCAGGCGATATGTGTCTCTGGCCGGCGGCATCCACCGCCAGGTAGTCGGCAACGCCCAGGCGGGCGGCATGATTTGCCAGCCGTGCGGCGCCATCGATGAACAGCGGTTTCGACAGCGCGTCCGAGCGCGTGCCCGCCTGTTCACCGCTTACCAGCACCGTGACCGACTGCATGCCGGTTGCCGGGTTGCCGCTGCGCGGGTCGATCAGGTGGCTGTAGCGGCGCCCGCCCACTTCAAAAAAGCGCTGATAATCACCCGAGGTGCCGATCGCCTCGCCGTCGCGCAAATCCAGCGTCGCCAGGGTGCCCGACTGGCGCGGGTGCTGGATGCCGACGCGCCAGGGACGGTCACCGTGCGCGCCCAGCGCGATCACGTTGCCGCCGATGTTCACCAGCGCATTTGCGATGCCGTGCGCTTTCAGGATGGCCACTGCGTCGTCCAGCGCGCGCCCCTTGGCATAGCCGCCGAGATCGAGTTGCACCGCCGGATTGCGGCTCGATATCGTGTCGTTGCCGATGGCGAGGTCGGCCATGCGCGGCTGCCTGCCCACCCAGTACTGGATTGCGGCAGCATCCGGCACCCGCGATTGCGGCGCATCGGCATGGAAGCCCCACAGGGCAATCAGCCCGCCGATGGCCGGGTTGAACAGGTCGTCGGATTGGTTCGACAAGGCCTGCACGTCGCGCAGCATCGCCGCGAGTTCGCGCGTGACCGTGGCGCGTTCGCCCCGGGCCAGCGCGGCATTGAGCCGCGACAGTTCGCTCGGCTGCCAGGCGTGCAGGGTGCGGTGCAGGTCATCGAAGCGCGCCAGCACCGCAGCGGTCGCCTGCCTGGCCTGCGCTTCAGGCGCGCCGTGAATGCTGACTTCGACCAGGGTGCCGAATACGTAGGCCTGCTGCTGGTGCAGCGGCGGACTGCAGGCAGCAAGCGCCCACAGCAGCAGAAGCCACAGGCTGCATCGCGCGAGTCTCATGCGCGGACTGTGCCTCAAGGGCGAACCGTGGTTGAATAACCACGCTCGATCGCGGCGATGAATTGCGCCGCCACGTCGTGCCCGGTCTGCGCGGTGATTTCCTGGAAACCGGTGGGGCTGGTGACGTTGATTTCGGTGAGGCAGTCGCCGATGACGTCGAGCCCGGCGAGAAAGATGCCGTTGTCTCTCGCCCACGGCGCGATGGTTTCGGCGATGACGCGGTCGCGTGCCGACAGCGGTTGCGCGCGTGCGGTGCCGCCGGCGGCGAGGTTGCCGCGCGTCTCGCCGGGCAGGGGAATGCGCGCGAGCGCCCACGGCACGACCTCGCCGGCGATCAGCAGGATGCGCTTGTCGCCCTCGCTGATGGCGGGCAGATAGCGCTGCGCCATGATGGCGCGGCGGCCGCGCCGGGTGAGCATTTCCAGGATGGCGTTGCGGTTGGGGTCGGGAAGCAGAAGCCGGAAGATGCCGCTGCCGCCCATTTCGGTGAGCGGCTTGACGATGATGTCCTGGTGGTCGGCGAGGAAGCCGCCAATTTCGCTGGCGCTCGCTGTGACCAGGGTGGGCGCGACGAACTGCGGAAAGTTGAGGACCGCGAGCTTCTCGTTGAAGTCGCGCAAGGCAGCCGGGCGGTTCAGCACGCGCGCGCCGTTGGCCTCCGCGATGCCGAGCAGGTGGGTGGCGAGCAGGTAGTCGGTATCCACCGGCGGATCGGTGCGCATCACCACGGCGTTGAAATCCTTCAGCGTGCAGGTGTCGGTGTGGGCAACGTGAACCCAGTCGTCGCCGGCGCGCACGTCGAGCGCGGCGCAGGTGGCGCGTGCAAAGCCGTCCCGGATGAAGAGGTGGCGCGCCTCGCAGGCGAACACGGCATGGCCGCGCGCAGCCGCTGCGCGCATCATCGCCACCGAGCTGTCCTTGTAGGGCTTGAGGCTCGCCAGCGGATCGACGACGAACAGCAGCTTCATGCGGATTGGTTCAAGGCTTCATCGAGCTCGATCGACGCCGCCAGCATCGCCAGCCGCGCGATCACGCCATAGGCGTAGAAGCGGTTGGGGCTGGCGTCGGGGTTGGCGCTGCGGTCGGGCATCACGCAGGTGTCGTCGAATGCCAGCGGCACGAAGTGCATGCCGGGGCTGTTGAGGTTTTCGTCCGACCCGCGCCCGGTGTGCACGCGGTAGAAGCCGCCGACGACAAAGTGGTCGAGCATGTAGACGACCGGCTCGGCGACCGCGCCGTTGATACTCTCGAAGGTGTAGACGCCTTCCTGGATCAGCACTTCGCTGACTTCGATGCCTTCCTTGCCGACCGCCATCTTGTTGCGCTGCTTGCGGTTGAGTTCGCGCACGTCGTCCGGCGACTTCACCGTCATGATGCCCATGCCGTAGGTGCCGGCGTCGGCCTTGACGATGACGAAGGGCGGCTGGTCGATGCCGTACTCGTCGTACTTGACGCGGATCTTGTCCAACATGTCGCCGATTTTTTCGGCCAGGCAATCCTCGCCCTGGCGGGCCTGAAAATCGATCTTGCCGCACTGGGTGAAGTAGGGGTCGATCAGCCAGGGGTCGATGCCGATCAGCCGCGCGAATTCGAATGCGACATGCTCATACGCAGCAAAGTGGCGCGACTTGCGACGCGTCGCCCAGCCAGCGTGCAGCGGCGGCATGATGGTCTGCTCGATGCCCTCGAGAATGTCCGGTACGCCGGCCGACAGGTCGTTGTTGAGCAGCACCGCGCAGGGGTCGAATCCCTCCAGCCCGATGCGGTTTCCCTTGCGCACCAGCGGCTCCAGGGTGAGGTGCCCGCCGGCCGGCAGTTCCAGCGTGGTGGGCTGGGTGATCTCGGGAATCAGCGTGCCGATGCGCACGATGAGTCCCGTCTGGCGCAGGATGTGCGCAAGCACCGCGACGTTCTGCAGATAGAAGGTGTTGCGGGTGTGACTCTCGGGAATCAGCAGCAGGCGTTGCGCATAGGGGCAGATCTTTTCCACCGCGCCCATCGCCGCGTGGATCGACAGCGACATGAAAGCCGGGTTGAGGTTGTTGAAGCCGCCGGGAAACAGGTTGGTGTCGACCGGCGCCAGCTTGAAGCCCGCATTGCGGATATCCACCGAGGTGTAGAACGGCGCCGCCTGTTCTTTCCATTGCTGGCGAAACCAGTGCTCGATGGTCGGTTGGGCGTCGAGCAGGCGTTTTTCCAGTTCCAGCAGCGGGCCGGTGAGTGCGGTGGTAAGGTAAGGGACCATAGAATAGGGGACTCGACAAGTTCACTTATTTTAGGCCAAGCCGGATGTTTGACATCGTTTTGTTTCAGCCCGAAATCCCGCCCAATACCGGCAACCTGATCCGCCTGGCGGCCAACACCGGCTGCCGTTTGCATCTGGTCGAGCCACTGGGATTCGACCTGTCCGACAAGCAGGTGGCGCGCGCCGGGCTGGATTACCATGACATGGCCTGCGTGACCGTGCACAAGGACTTGGCGGCGGTGCAGGCGACTTTGCCCGGCCGGCGCTGGTTTGCGCTCACCACCAAGGGCAGCCGCAACTACGCCACGGTGGATTTCCGGGCCGACGACGTGCTGCTGTTCGGCCCCGAATCGCGCGGCCTGCCGCCCGACATCCTGGCGCAGTTCGACGCGAAATGCCGCCTGCGCCTGCCGATGCTGCCCGGGTCGCGCAGCATGAATCTGTCCAACGCCGTCAGCGTGGTGGTGTTCGAAGCCTGGCGGCAAAACGGTTTTGCGGGCGGCGTTTAGGAGGAGGCAGGCATGAGCGGACTCGAATGGCTGGAAGCAGCCAGCTACATCGTCACCATCGCCGGTCTGCCGTTCGCGCCCGCGCCTTTCCCTCCAGCCAGGTTTTCCAACCTGGCGATGAGCGGTGCGCCGCGCATGTCGCCCACGACCTCGATGCTGACCAGGTCGAGCAGGAACTTGCCGTAAGGGCCGATACCGTCGGTCCGCCCAGTGTTTTGCCTGAGCGTCAGGTGGGATTAGAATTTCTCGCACTTGCATTTTTTGGCTTACTCCATGTCCGTTGCCAAGTGGCCCCACAGGCAGTCCGGAATCACCCACGAAGTGATCGAGTCCGTGGTGCATCTGACCGAGCAGCGCGACGAACTGACCCTCCTGCGCAGTCTGCAGGGGTCCATTCTGGAGATGTTGCCGGAGGTGCAGATTTCCATGGTCTGTCTGGTGCCGGCCTCACAAGGTCGATGGGCCCAGGACGCGGCCTGCCCGATGCCGACGCCCATGTTTCCGGTTGTCGACGACTTGATGGCCGAGGCCGTCGCGATTGATTCCGAAAAGTCGATCCGGCAGTTCGCTCATGAGGACCAGGTCTATCTCATCGGCAGCCTGGGCATCCAGGATGACCGGCGCAAGGCGATCATGATCCGGCAGCCCGAATGGAATTCGGCCGATTTGCGCATCGCCCATGGCATGCTCAATATCTACACCAACTTTGCCCGTGTGTTGCTCGACAGCGAGCGCGATACCCTGACCGGCCTTTACAACCGCAAGAAGCTGGAACAGAAACTGGGCGAGCTGCTCGCCGGCCGCATGAGCGGCGGCAACCGGAAGCGCGACGAGGATACGGCTGATTATCTGGCGGTGTTCGATATCGACCATTTCAAGCGCATCAATGACAATTACGGCCACCTGATGGGCGATGAAGTGCTGCTTATCTTCGCTGGTCTGGTGCGCAACGCCCTGCGCGATGTCGACTGGGTGTTCCGCTACGGCGGAGAGGAATTCGTCGCGCTGATCAAGGGGGTTACCCCCGAGATCATCAATGTCGTCCTCGAACGCGTCCGGGTCAGGGTGCAGGACCATGTCTTTCCCCAGGTTGGGCAGGTCACGGTGAGCATCGGCTATACCGCCATCGCGAATCAGGAATTGCCGCCCTATGTGTTCGAGGAGGCGGACAAGGCGCTTTATTACGCCAAGGAACAGGGACGCAACCGGGCCTTCGACTACGGTCAACTGGTGCGCAGCGGCGAGCTCGCGCGTGAAGAGCACGCCAGCGGTTCGATCGAACTCTTCTAGAAAACGGCTGCCTGCCCCGAAAAACCGGGACCGGGGCGGGCCGTTCGTCCTGGCTTCAGAACTCGGCCTTGATTCCCCGGTTCAGCAGGGTATCGACCGCCTGGGCGGCGGGAAGGCCTTCGAACAGCATCTGGCAGACGTCGCGGGTGATCGGCATGTCGACGCCGATTTCGCCGGCGAGCGCGGCAACTTCGCGCGCGGTGGTGACGCCTTCGGCGACGTGGCCGAGCTCGGCAAGGATGCTGTCGAGTTGCTGGTCGCGCGCGAGGCGCAGACCCACCTGGCGGTTGCGCGAGAGGTCGCCGGTGGTGGTGAGGATGAGGTCGCCGAGGCCGGAGAGTCCCATGAAGGTTTCGAAGCGGCCGCCGAGCCGGACGCCGAGGCGGGTCATTTCGGCCAGCCCCCTCGTGATGAGCGCGGCGCGCGCGTTGTGGCCGAGCTGCAGGCCGTCGCAGATGCCGGCGGCAATGGCCATGACGTTTTTCAGCGCGCCGCCGACCTCGACGCCGATGACATCGTCGTGCGCGTAAATGCGCAGGCGATGGCTGGAGAGGGTTTCGGCCAGGCGCTGCGCCAGCGCGGTGTCGTGGGATGCCAGCGTGAGCGCGGTGGGGTAGCCGTGCGCCACTTCCTGGGCAAAGCTGGGGCCGGACAGTACGCCGGTCTGGCTGTGCGCGGGCAACAACTCGGCGATGAGTTGATGCGGCAGTTTGCGGCTGCCGGGCTCGAAACCTTTGCAGACCCAGACCAGCGGCGGCAACTCGGGGCGGGCGGCCAGCGCGGCCAGGGTGGGGCGCAGGCCGCCGCTGGGGACGGCGATGACGATGAGCTCGGCCTCGTCGACGACGGTGTTGAAATCCGGGTTGAAGTGCAGCGTGTCCGGTAGCGGACAGTCGGGCAGGTAGCGGGCGTTGACGCGGCTCGCGCGCATGGCGTCGAGCCCGGTCGCGTTGCGTCCCCACAGGGTGACATCATGGTGGGGCGCCCAGCTGGCCGCCAGCGCAGTGCCCCAGGCGCCTGCACCAAGAACCGACAGTCTCATCGACCCCATGCCTCGTGCCCCGGCAGCCAGCCGGCGAGGCCGTCGGCATGCTTCACTGGCAGCCAGCCGAACGCATCGGCATCGCCGTTGATCTGGAGCAGGACGCCGCGCGCAGCACGAAACGCGATGTCGGCGTCGGCGCGCGGTTGTTGCCGGATGACGCTGGTCTCGCTCTTGATCATGATGCTTCGGGCGCCACCGAGCGCGGATTTCTCGATCCAGGCCAGGCGGCCGCTGTGGTCGCGCACCTTGACCCAGGCCTCGGTGTCGACGACGACTTCGAGCGGCAGGCCGCTGCCTGCAATGGCGACCTTATCGGCGGTGGTGGAAGGCGCGTCGTACAGCAGCGCGGCGCGTCCGGTGCTGCGGTATTCCAGCGCACTGGCGGAGTGCGCCAGCGCGAGCAGCAGGCCGGCAACGAACAGTCTTGATTTCAATGCGTTTGCTCGCCGGCGGCCTGTTGCTGCTGCGCCTGCTGCTGCTGCACGAACAGCGCCTCGAAGTTGACCGGGTTCAAGAGCAGCGGCGGGAAGCCGGCGCGGATCACCACGTCGGACACGGTCTCGCGCAGATAGGGGAAGACGATGTTGGGGCAGCCGATGCCGAGCACCATCGGAATCTGGTCCTGCGGCACGTTCTGGATGCGGAAGATGCCGGCCTGGGTGCACTCGACCAGGAACATGGTCTTGTCGCCGATCTTGGCGGTGACGGTGGCGGTGATGCCGGTGTGGTACAGGTCTTCTCCCATTGCGTGGCTTGCGGTCGACATGTTGACGTCGATCTGCGGCGCCTCGCGTTCCAGGTAGATCGCGGGCGCGTTGGGCACTTCCAGCGACAGATCCTTGACGAAGAGTTTTTCGATATTGAATACGGGTTGTTGCGCGTCGGACATGAGGACTCCCTGGACAAGAAAACCGGAGCCTGCGCTCCGGTGATGGTGCGCATTTTACACGCGCTTATTGAATGCCCTGTGATGCCAGCCAGCGTTTGAGCGCATGCGCTTCCATTGCGCCCGAGGTGCGCGCTGCCTCGCTGCCGTTTTTGAACAGGATCAGGCTGGGAATGCCCTTGATGTGGTGGCGCATTGACACCTGCGGATACGCCTCGGTGTCGAGCTTGGCGAAACGCACGCGCGTACCCATCTCGGCCGCCACCTGCTGGAAAATCGGCGCCATCATCTTGCAGGGGCCGCACCAGCCGGCCCAGAAATCGACCAGCACCGGCAGGCCGGCCTTCGCAATGAAACGGTCGAAGCTGTCGGCGCTAAGGTCGACCGGTTTGCCGGACAGCAGGGCCAAGCCGCATTTGCCGCATTTGGGCGCATCGGCCAGCCGGTCGTCGGGTACGCGGTTGACGGCGAGGCAGTGGGGGCAGGCAAGTTCCATTTGGGTTTCCTTGAAGCGAAGGTCTTCGCTTCAAGGTGGGGCGGCGCGCAAAAAATTCAAGCGCCGGCGTCAGGCGCGCGCCAGCAGCGGCACCAGTTCGCCCGCCGCATCCAGCGCCGAGGTGTCGTCGAAACCGCCGACGTGGGTGTCGCCGATGAACACCTGCGGCACGGTGCGGCGATTGGTGCGGGCGATCATTTCGTCCTGCTTGGCCGGATCGAGGTCGATGCGGATCTTCTCGATCTCGGTCACGCCGCGGCTTTTGAGCAGGCGCTCGGCAGCGACGCAATAAGGGCACACGGCGGTGCAGTACATCACGACTTTGGCCATTAAAACGTCCTTATTTCTGGGTGACGGGCAGGTTGGCGCGCTCCCACGCGATGATGCCGCCGGCCTGGTTGTACACGGTCTCAAAACCGGCTTTTTTCAGGATGCCGCAGGCGCGCGCCGAGCGCTGGCCGCTGCGGCAGGTGACCAGGATGGGTTTCGACTTGTACTTGTCGAGTTCCTGGAGACGGCCGGCCAGTTGCCCCAGGGGAATGTGCTTCGCCTTGGGAATGTGGCCAGCGGCGTATTCGTTGTCCTCGCGCACATCGAGCACAAGGGCGTCATCGTTGAACAGCCGGGTGGCCTTCAGCGTGTCGGCCTGCTCGACGCCGGACAGTTTGCCGCCGATGAAGGACCAGGCCAGCATGGCGCCGGAAACTACAGCCAGTGCCACCAGCATCCAGTTGTCCTGAAGGAATTGCGCGTCCATGGAATCTCCCGGTTACAGTCCGCCCTGCTTGACACCTGCCTTTTTCAGCATGATGTCCATCGGGCAGAAACGCGTGATGCCGGACTGGAACAGGTTGAAGCCGACGAAGGCGGTGAACCACAGCCAGGAGACCTGGGTCATGTCGACGCTGCCGGAAAAATGCGCCAGCGCCAGCGACAGCATGATGAAGGAACCGGCAATGATGCGGACGAGGCGTTCAACGGTCATGGTAAGACTCCTGTCTAGTGAGAAGAGAACTTGTGGAAATTGGCCGCGTAATACAGCACCGGAATCACCACCAGCGTGAGCAGGGTGGAAACGAAAATGCCGAAGATCAAGGATACCGCGAGGCCGCTGAAAATGGGATCGTCGAGGATAAAGAAAGCCCCCATCATGGCGGCGGCGCCGGTCAGGACGATCGGCTTGGCGCGTGTGGCGCCCGCCTGGATCACCGCTTCCTGGAAGTCCATGCCGGCGGCCACCTGCTCGTTGATGAAGTCCACCAGCAGGATGGAATTGCGCACGATGATGCCGGCCAGCGCGATCATGCCGATCATCGAGGTGGCGGTGAACTGCGCGCCGAGCAGGGCGTGGCCGGGCATGACGCCGATAATGGTGAGCGGAATCGGCGCCATGATGACGAGCGGCGTGAGATAGCTCTTGAACTGTGCCACCACCAGGATGTAGATCAGCATCAGCCCGAAGGCATAGGCCAGGCCCATGTCGCGGAAGGTCTCGTAGGTCACCTGCCATTCGCCGTCCCACTTCAGGCTGAACCCGGCATAGGGATCGGCCGGCTGGCGGATGAAATATTCCGACAGCGTGCCGCCTTGTTCGAGTGTCATGTCTTTGAGGGCACCGCGCATGCCGAACAGGCCGTACAGCGGCGAATCCAGCGTGCCGCCGGTGTCGCCGACCACGAACACCACGGGCAACAGGTCCTTGTGATAGATGGTCTTCTCGCGCGCGCTCGGCATCACTTCCACCAGTTCGGACAGCGGCACCAGCTTGCCGCCGCTGCCGCGCACGGTGAGCTTCAGGAGTTCCTCGATCCTCGACTGGCGTTCCGGCGGCAGGGTGATGCGCACCGGGATTTCGTACTTGGCGCCGCTGCCGTGGATGGGGGTGACGTTTTCGCCGCCCAGCCCCATTTTCATCGCCGCGACGACGTCCTTCTGTGCCACGCCAGCCAGCGCCGCCTTGTTCTGCAGCACGCGCAGCACGAAGCGCTGGGCGTCGTCCTCCACGGTGTCGTCGATGGCGACGATGCCGTCGGTCTTTTCAAAGACGGCGCGCACTTGCTTGGCCACCTGCATCTGCGCGTCGTAATCGGGGCCGTATATTTCGGCGACGATCGGCGACATCACCGGCGGACCGGGTGGAACTTCGACCACCTTGACGTCGGCGCCGTGTTTTTTTGCAATTTTCTCGACCAGCGGGCGGATCGCCTGCGCGATCTCATGACTCTTGCGGTCGCGCTCATGCTTGTCGACCAGATTGACCTGCAGGTCGCCGACCTCGGCGCCGGCGCGCAGGTAATACTGCCGCACCAGGCCGTTGAAGTTGATCGGCGCTGCGGTACCGGCATAGGCCTGGTAGTCGGTGACTTCGGGAACGGCGGCGACGGCAGCGCCCATTTCGCTCAGCACCTGCGCGGTTTTTTCCAGCGGGGTGCCGACCGGCAGGTCGACGATGATCTGGAATTCCGACTTGTTGTCGAACGGCAGCATTTTCAGGATCACCAGTTGCACCGCCGGCAACGCGACCGACAACAGGATGGCGAGCCCGATGCCCAGCCACAGTTTGTTGCGCGCGCCTTTACCGTCGGCGCCGCGCAGGAACGGCGTCAGCCGGGTGCGGAAGAAGGCGGTGAGCCTGTTGTCACCCGCTTCGTGCGCGCCGCCGTGCGCGTCCTGCTTGATGAGCTTGAGTGCGAGCCAGGGTGTGATGACGAAGGCGATCGCCAGCGAAATCAGCATGCCGATCGAGGCATTGATCGGGATCGGGCTCATGTAGGGGCCCATCAGGCCGGAGACGAAGGCCATCGGCAAGAGCGCGGCGATCACGGTGAAGGTGGCGAGGATGGTGGGGCCGCCGACTTCGTCGACTGCGCGCGGAATGATTGCTTCGAGGCCATCGTGATCCAACCCCATGCGCCGGTGGATGTTCTCAACCACCACGATGGCATCGTCGACCAGGATGCCGATCGAGAAAATCAGCGCGAACAGCGACACCCGGTTGAGCGTGAAACCCCACGCCCAGGAGGCGAACAGGGTGGCCGCCAGCGTCAGCAGCACCGCCGCGCCGACGATCAGCGCCTCGCGTTTGCCGATGGCGAACAGCACCAGCACCACCACCGAGAGGGTGGCGAACATCAACTTCTGGATCAGCTTCTTCGCCTTGTCGTCGGCGGTGGCGCCGTAGTTGCGGGTGACGCTGACCTCGACCCCCTCGGGCAGCACGCTGCCCTGCAGCGAATTCACCCGCGCGATCACCTTTTCGGCGACGTCGACCGCGTTTTCGCCGGCTTTCTTGGAAATGGCCAGCGTCACCGCCGGGTAGGTCTGTCCCTGCTCGGCCTGCTGCGGACCGCCCGCGCCCGGGCCGTGCCAGACGTAGCGTGCCGGCTGGTCGGGCCCGGCGACGACGCGGGCGACGTCGTTCATGTAGACCGGGCGGCCCTGTGCGACGCCGACCACCAGTTGCCTGACGTCGTCGGCACCGGTGAGGAACGTGCCGGTCTGGACCAGGATTTCCTGGTTGCCCGACACCAGCGTGCCGGACGGCTGCGCCGCATTGGACACCTGCAGGGCGTCGCGGATGTCCTGGGCCGACACGCCGAATGCCGCCATGCGGTCCGGATCCATCAGCACCCGCACCGCGCGGCCGGGGCCGCCAAGGGTGCTGACTTCGCGCGTGCCGGCGATGCGTTTCAGCTCGATTTCCGCGGCGTGCGCCACCTGTTCCAGCTCGAACGCGCCGCGCGTTTCGTCGCGCGTCCACAGGGTGACGGTGACGATGGGGACGTCGTCGATGCCGAGCGGCTTGATGATGGGTTCGCCGACGCCGAGTTCGGGCGAGACCCAGTCGCGGTTGGCCTGGATGGTGTCGTACAGCCGCACCAGCGCCTGCGTGCGATCCTGCCCCACCAGGTATTGCACGGTCAGCACCGCCATGCCGGGTTTGGAGACGGAGTAGATGTGCTCGATGCCGGCGATCTGCGACAGCACCTGCTCGGCCGGGGTGGCCACCAGTGCTTCCACGTCCTTGGCCGAGGCGCCGGGGAAGGGGATGAACACGTTGGCCATGGTCACGTTGATCTGCGGCTCTTCCTCGCGCGGCGTGATCAGGATGGCGAACAGCCCCAAGAGCGCCGCGACCAGCGCGATCAGCGGGGTCAGTTGGGACGTGAGGAAGAAGCGGGCGATGCGTCCGGAGAGTCCCATGGGTTTCTCCGATTATTTCGCGGGCTGGTTGGCGGCGCTTTTGGCGTAGATCCCGGCCTTGACCGGATCGAGCGCAATGACGTCGCCCGGATTGAGGCCGGCCAGCACCTCCACCTGGCCGCGTCCATTGGACGTGCCGAGGCGGATCTGCCGCAGGCCTACCTTGTCGTCCTTGACCACGTAGACCGCGGTGAGCTCGGAACGGCGCACCACGGCGCTCGATGGGATGGTGAGCTTGCGCGCGCTGCCCACCGAGAAATGCGCGCGGGCGAACATGCCGGGGATGACGCCTTCCAGGTTGGTCGGCAGGTCGATGCGCACCTTCACGGTGTGGGTGGCGGCATCCGCCGACGGCAGCACGGTGACGCCGGAGGCATCGATCCACTTGTTGAGCGAGAGGATTTCGACCGCCACGCGCGGCGAGGCCTTCACGTCGGCCAGCTTGTACTGCGGGATGTTGGCAATCACCCGCATGTCCTTGGGATCGAAGCCGGTCATCAGCGGGGTGCCGGGCGCCACGGTTTCCCCCACCTCCACGTGGCGGGCCGCGACCACGCCGGAATACGGCGCGGTGATCACGGTGTAGCCGCTCAATGCGGCGGTCTGGCCAACGCCCGCGCGCGCCGCGCGTGCGGCCGCCTCGGCGGCGCGGAAATCGGCAGTGGCGCGGTCCAGTGCGGCCTGGCTGATGAATTTATGCTGGAAAAGTTGCTGCTGACGTTCGTAATGGGCGCGCGCGTTGGTCAGCGTGGCGTCGGCCTGTGCCACCTGCGCCTGGCTGCCCGCCACCGCGGACGACAGTTCCTGGGCGGAAAGCCGAACGATGACCGACCCGGCCTTGACGTAATCGCCGGCGTCGAAATTGACCGCCGATACGCGTCCGGCCACCTGCGCCGCGATGGTGGACTGCTTGACCGCCTCGACCGTGGCTTCGGTGGAATAGCCGGTGTCGGCCATCTGGTACTTCACTGGCGCGACGGCGAAAGGCAGGGCCGCCCACGCGGGGGGGGCGGCAAGGATGATGCAGGCCAGAAGACGGGCGGGGTTCAGCACAGGTGCACCTCCAGGGAATTGTTTATTAGGATATTCTAATTAATTATTTAATTCAAGCGCTTGGATAGGGGCTTGTGGGGCGAGTTGCCATGGCGCAGCCATTTTCTCGCTTAAGTATGCCCCACAAGGGGACTCCGATCTACATACGCGCTAAAGCGCATGTTGTGTCGTATGTCCCAAAAACAAAGGCCCGGCACGCTTGCGCGTAGCCGGGCCGTCGCTGCCGGTGGGCGCTTACTTGGTGAAGCCGCAGAACACGTCGCGCATCATGCCCAGCAATTTGAGCGTGCGGGTGTCGCCCACGCGATAAAACACGCGGTTGGCATCCTTGCGGGTGCGCAACACGCCCTTGTCGCGCAGGATGGCGAGATGCTGCGAGATGTTGCTTTGCGAGGTGCCGACATGGTCGACGATGTCCTGCACGCTGATTTCCTTGTCGCCCAGCACACAGAGAATTTTCAGGCGCAGCGGGTGTGACATGGCCTTCATCGCACGCGAGGCCTGCTCGATGTGTTCATCCTTATCCATCAGATCCACTTCGTCCCAGTCAGCTGCCATATTCATAACCTCGATCCGATTCGTGTAGTACCCTGATGCGGTCGGGCTTCCGGATGGAAACGCAGGCCGCGCACGGCATTTTTCAAGCAAGATTTGACGATGCGTATAGATTAGCAATCACGCATATATTAAAATAATCCCACAAAATCAAGCCAGGTTATATCTATTTTTTCATGAAGACCACGCCGGTTCTCCTCATCATCCTCGACGGTTTTGGTTGCCGCGCGGAGCGTGCCGACAACGCGATCGCCCAAGCCAACAAACCCAACTGGGACCGGCTGTGGAAACATCATCCGCATACGCTCATCCACGCGTCCGAATCCGAAGTGGGCCTGCCCAAGGGGCAAATGGGCAACTCCGAAGTGGGGCACCTGAACATCGGCGCGGGACGCGTGGTGTACCAGGAATTCACCCGCATCGACCGCGCCATCGAATCCGGCTATTTCTACACCAACCCGGCGCTGCTGAATGCGGTGCATCTGGCACGCGATAACGACAAGACCCTGCATGTGCTGGGCCTGCTGTCGGACGGCGGGGTGCACAGCCATGAGCTGCACTTCCATGCGCTGCTCGATCTGGCGGCGCGCGAAGGGCTGAGCAAGGTGTGCCTGCATGTGTTTCTGGATGGCCGCGACACGCCGCCGAAAAGCGCCGAACTCTACCTGCGCCGCCTGACCGAAAAAATCCAGCAGGCCGGCGTCGGCCACATCGCGTCGATGATCGGCCGCTACTACGCGATGGACCGCGATCGTCGCTGGCAGCGGGTGAAGTCTGCTTATGACCTGTTGACCCAGGGACACGCTGAATTCATGGCGGAAAATCCGCAGGCCGGCCTGGAAGCAGCCTATGCGCGCGGCGAAACCGACGAGTTCGTCAAGGCTACGGCGATTCTGCCGCCGGACGGCAAGCCGGTGAAAATGGAAGACGGCGATTCCGTGATCTTCCTCAACTTTCGCTCCGACCGCGCGCGCCAGTTGTCGCGGCCATTCATCGAACCTGATTTCAGCGAATTCGAACGCGAGACCACCCCGCGCCTGGCCACCTACTGCACGCTGACCGGCTATAGCGACGACTTTGCCGTGTCGGTGGCGTTTCCGCCCGAGCGCATCAAGAACGGGCTGGGCGAATACATTGCCAAGCTGGGCTTGCGCCAGCTTCGCATCGCCGAAACCGAGAAATATCCGCACGTCACCTTCTTCTTCAACGGCGGCGAGGAAGTTTCCTTTCCCGGCGAGGATCGCGTGCTGGTGCCGTCGCCCGACGTCGCAACCTACGATATGAAGCCCGAAATGAGCGCCTTCGAGGTCACTGACAAACTGCTTGCGGCGATCAACAGCAAGCAGTACGACGTCATCATCTGCAACTACGCCAACCCCGACATGGTGGGGCACACCGGCGACCTGCAGGCGGCCATCAAGGCGATTGAAACCGTCGACACCTGCCTTGGCCGGGTGGTGGAAGCCCAGGTGGCGCGCGGCGGCGAAGTGCTGGTGACCGCCGATCATGGCAATGCCGAGCTGATGCGTGATGCCGAAACCGGGCAGGCGCATACCGCCCACACCATGAATCTGGTGCCGCTGATTTACATTGGCCGCAGCCATGCAACGCTGGCGGAAACGGGCGCACTGGAAGACATCAGCCCGACCCTCTTGAAAATGATGGGCTTGCAGCAACCCCCGGAAATGACCGGTGAAGCTCTCGTGCAATTCGAGTAAACCCGGTGTTTGGGATAAGCTCATCAGGGTGAACTTCAGACCATTTATCGTCCTGCTGGCATTGAGCTGGCCGCTGTGTGCCGGCGCCAACCAGGCCGATCGCAAGCAATCCGAACTCGATGCCCTCAAGCTGCGCCTGCAAACCCTGCAACAGGATTTTCGCAACACGCAGGCGCACCGCAAGGAGGCGGCCGACGAACTGCGTCAGTCCGAGCGTGCCATCAGCAGTGCGGTGCGCCAGTTGCGTCAGCTCGATGGCGAACGGCAGCGCACGCAGAGCGAGCTGAAAACGCTGGCCCAGCAGACCGAGGCGACCGCGGCACGCATCCGCAAGCAGCAGTCCCATCTCGCCCAGGCGCTCAAGGGCGCCTATCAGCGCGGGCAGGGCGACGCACTGAAACTGATTCTCAACGGCGGCGACCCCAACCAGACTGCGCGCGATCTGCGCTATCTGGCGCACCTCTCGCGGGCGCAGCATGCGATGATCGATACGCTGCGCGCCGACCTGGCGCAGCTGGCCGCACTGCAGCAGCAGACCGCGCAGAAATCGAGCGAGCTGGCGCAATTGCAGGCGGCGCGCGAGGCCGAGCAGAAAAAGCTACTGGCCGACAAGCGTGCGCGCGAGCAGGTGCTGCAAAAACTGCAGGTGCAAATTCAGCAGCAGCAGCGCCAGATTTCGAATTTGAAGCGCGACGAACGCAGCTTGACACAACTGGTGGAGCGCCTGAACCGGCTGATGGCGCAGCAGGCAGCACGCGCCCGCGCCGCGCAACAAGCCCAGAAAAAACAGGCGGCGGGGCAGGATGCGGCAGGCCGGCCGCGTCGCCCGCTGGCAGTCAACACCGATACGCCGGAGGCTTTTCGTTCCGATCAGCCTTTTTCGCGACTGAAAGGTTCATTGCGATTGCCGGTTGCCGGGGAACTGATGAACCACTTCGGCGCTCCGAGGGAAGGCGGCGGAGTGAGTTGGAAAGGCCTGTTCATTCGCGCCGCACAGGGTTCGGCGGTGAAGGCGATTGCCGCCGGCCAGGTGGTTTTTTCCGAGTGGCTGCGTGGCTTTGGCAACCTCATTATTGTCGACCATGGCGAAGGCTATATGAGCCTGTACAGCAATAATGAAAGTCTGTATAAGCAGGTGGGCGAACGGGTCCAGCCCGGCGACGCGATTGCGTCAGTCGGCAATAGCGGCGGTCAGCCCGATACCGGTTTGTACTTCGAAATGCGGCACCAAAGCCGCCCTGTTAATCCCCTCCTGTGGGTGAAGTGATATGACACAAAAGGCAAAATTCGTTCTGGTCGGTCTGGCGGGCCTGCTGGCTGGCGCGGCGCTGACGCTCAATCTGTCGGCGATTGCCGACAAGGACGCGCAGACGGCGCTGCCGATCGAGGAATTGCGCGCCTTTACCGATGTGTTTGCCCGCATCAAGAACGATTATGTCGAGCCGGTCGATGACAAGAAACTCATCACCGAGGCGATCAACGGCATGCTGACCGGGCTCGACCCGCATTCGGCCTATCTCGATGCGGACGCCTTCAAGGATCTGCAGGTTGGAACCCAGGGCGAATTCGGCGGGCTGGGCATCGAGGTCGGCATGGAAGACGGCTTCGTCAAGGTGGTATCGCCGATCGAGGATACGCCTGCCTTCAAGGCCGGGGTCAAGCCCGGCGACCTGATCGTCAAGCTCGACGACACCCCGGTGAAGGGCATGACGCTGAACGATGCGGTGAAGCGGATGCGCGGCAAGCCGGGTTCGAACATCAGGCTCACCATTGTGCGCAAGGGGGTCGACAAACCCATCGTGCTGACCCTGACCCGCGCGGTCATCAAGATCCGCAGCGTCAAATCCGCGATGCTCGACCCGGGCTACGGGTATGTGCGGGTAACGCAATTCCAGGAACACACGGGTGAATTGCTGGTCGAGGCATTGAACAAGCTATACAAGGACAGCAAGACGCCGCTCAAGGGCCTGATACTGGACCTGCGCAACGATCCGGGCGGCCTGCTCAATGGCGCAGTCGCGGTGACCGCAGCGTTCGTCAAACCCGACAGCCTCGTGGTGTATACCGAAGGCCGCAGCGAAGACGCCAAAATGCGACTGACTGCAAGCCGTGAGCATTATCTGCGTCCGATGCAGGTCGATTACCTGAAGAACCTGCCGCAGGGCGTGAAGCAGGTGCCGATGGTGGTGCTGGTCAACAGCGGTTCCGCCTCGGCCTCCGAAATCGTCGCGGGTGCGCTGCAGGATCACAAGCGTGCGGTCGTCATGGGCACCCGCACGTTTGGCAAGGGCTCGGTGCAGACCATCCTGCCGATCGGCAACGGCACGGCGATCAAGCTCACCACGGCCCGCTACTACACACCGAACGGGCGCTCCATCCAGGCCAAGGGCATCGAGCCCGACATCGTGGTGGAAGACCCCGCGATGCCGGAGGCGGACGATGGTTTGCGTATCCGCGAGGCTGACCTCGACAAGCATCTGGTCAACCCCGCGGATGCGGAGCCCGCGCCTGCGAAGAAGCCGGCCGACAGTATCAAGGTGCCGCCTTCCGATCAGCCCGGCAAGGACAAAAAGCCGGCCACGCTGGAACCGGGTGAGGTCGTGTCGAAAAACGATTTCCAGGTGAATCAGGCGCTGAACCTGCTGAAGGGCCTGCAGATTTTTCAGGGCCGCTGATGAAATGGGCTGCGGCTGCCCGGCCGCCACAGCCCGGGTAGCAGCGCTATACTGAGACAAACCCTGTTTGACTGGTGTGTCATGCGCCCATGTGACCTCGAAAAAGACCGCGAAATCGTTTTCCATGCCTTGCCGGCGGGCCAGGTGGAGCGCGCGCTGGTTTTGCTCGAAGGACTGGAAGGCCTGACGGTGACAGAGGGACCGGACGGCAACCGCTTGCTGGTGCGTTACCATGTCTGCGAATACACCCTGGAAGGCCTCGAAACGGCGCTGGCGAGTCAGGGATTCCACCTCGACAACAGCCTTGTCAGCAAGCTCAAGCGCGCGCTGGCCTATTTTTGCGAGAGCGTGCAGCGCCGCAACGTCGCGGCCAACGAGCCGGACATCAAGTCGCAGCAGGCCTTCATGAAGGTCTACGAACGTCATCTGCACGGCGACCGCGACGACACGCCGGAAGAATGGCGCGGCTATAAATAGCGCCGCGTACTTCCCATGGAACTGACCGACGACCTGCTGCTGCGCTACAGCCGGCACATTCTGCTGCCGCAAATCGGCGTGGACGGTCAGGCGCGCATCTGCGACGCCTCGGTGCTGGTCGTCGGGGCCGGCGGGCTGGGGTGCCCGGTGGCCTTGTATCTGGGGGCAGCAGGCATCGGGCGGCTGCTGCTGGCGGACGGCGACGCGGTCGATCTCAGCAATCTGCAGCGCCAGATCGGCCACGGCACGGCGGCGATCGGCGAGAACAAGGCGGCATCCCTTGCGCGCACCGTGCGTGCCATCAACCCCGAAATCGACGTGCGGCCGATGGGACAGGCGCTGGCCAATGCGGCCTTGCACGAGGCGGTGGCGGCGGTCGATCTGGTGGTCGATGCGTCGGACAATTTTGCCACCCGGCATGCGGTCAACCGCGCCTGCGTATTGCTGGGGAAACCCCTGGTATCGGGCGCGGCGATCGGATTTTCAGGGCAGCTGGCCGTTTTCGATTCAGGCCGCGCCGATAGCCCCTGTTACCACTGCCTGTTCCCCGATCATGCGGATGAACCCGAACTGCGTTGCGCCGAGGCGGGGGTGATTTCGCCACTGGTCGGCGTCATCGGGGCGATGCAGGCGCTGGAAGCGCTGAAATATCTGGCCGGGGCGGGTGAGCCGCTGATCGGCCGGCTGCTGCTGTGGGACGGCCTGCGCGCCGAGGCGCGCGTCATGCGGGTGCCGCGCGACCCCGCCTGCCCGGTGTGCGGGCAGGTAGCGCTTCAGGCCGGGTGAACGTCGAGCAGGCGTGACAGCAAAAGGTCGATATCGCCGCCCGGCGCGCGGGCGAAGCCGCTCTTGGCGAACTGGTGCCAGCGGCCCACCACCACGCATTGCAACAGGTTGGCCAGCTGCCCGCTGAGTTCGGACTGCTTGTCGCCACTAAAGCGCAGGCATTGCCGCAACTGCGCCTCGATGCGGTCGTGAATTTGATTGATGCGCTTTTGCAGGCGTTCGTTCTCGTGCACCAGTGCGTCGCCGATCAGCACGCGCGTCATCCCCGGATTTTTCGCCGCAAAATTCAACAGCATGTTGAGGATGGCCTCGACCTGGGCGGCCGGAGACGGGGTGTCGGCCGTGATGCGGGCGATCAGCCCGAACAGCGTCTGCTCGATGAATTCGATCAGGCCTTCATACATCTGGGCCTTGCTGGAAAAGTGGCGGTACAGCGCTGCCTCCGACACGCCCACGCGCGCCGCCAATGCCGCCGTGGTGATTTTCTCGGCTTGCGGCTCCTGCAGCATCGCGGCCAGCGTTTGCAGGATCTGCAAGCGGCGCTCGCCGGGCTTTCTGGCTTCCCCTTCCATCAGGTTCTCCCCTTTGTTTTTATGAGGTGATGATTATCGGCGATGTTTGGCTAATTGGTGGGTCTGCACGGACTTGAACCGTGGACCAAGGGATTATGAGTCCCCTGCTCTAACCAGCTGAGCTACAGACCCGAAAACGGAACTGCCCCGCGGCGGGCGGGGCAGGGCACTTGTTATTCGCCGCTGCCGACGAAGCTTTTCAGCTTTTCGGAACGGGTCGGGTGGCGCAGCTTGCGCAGGGCCTTGGCCTCGATCTGGCGAATCCGCTCGCGCGTCACGTCGAACTGCTTGCCGACTTCTTCCAGCGTATGGTCGGTGTTCATCTCGATGCCGAAGCGCATCCGCAGCACCTTGGCCTCGCGCGAAGTCAGGCTGTCCAGCACTTCGCGGGTGGCGTCGCGCAGGTTGGCGTAGATCGCGGAGTCGTCGGGCGACAGCGTGCTGGAATCCTCGATGAAGTCACCCAGGTGCGAATCCTCGTCGTCGCCGATCGGCGTTTCCATGGAAATCGGCTCCTTGGCGATTTTCATGATCTTGCGGATCTTGTCTTCCGGCATTTCCATCTTCAGCGCCAGCGTCGCCGGATCGGGCTCGATGCCGGTTTCCTGCAGAATCTGGCGGCTGATGCGGTTCATCTTGTTGATGGTTTCGATCATGTGCACCGGGATGCGGATGGTGCGCGCCTGGTCGGCGATCGAGCGCGTGATCGCCTGACGGATCCACCAGGTGGCATAGGTCGAGAACTTGTAGCCGCGGCGGTATTCGAACTTGTCGACCGCCTTCATCAGGCCGATGTTGCCTTCCTGGATCAGGTCGAGAAACTGCAGGCCGCGGTTGGTGTACTTCTTGGCGATCGAGATCACCAGCCGCAGGTTGGCCTCGATCATCTCCTTCTTGGCGTCGCGGCTGGCCCTCTCGCCCTCG
>CAMTWC010000073.1:0-35077 GCA_947085345.1 uncultured Gammaproteobacteria bacterium
ACCAGTGACTGGAGTTCAGACGTGTGCTCTTCCGATCTCCGTACACCACCTGCGCGCCCAGCGCCTCCAGGCGTTCGGCCCAGTTGATGTTGGCCTCCTCGTCGAAACGCGCCATCAGTTCGACCACCACGGTGACTTCCTTGCCCGACTGCGCGGCGCGGATCAGCGCCTGCATCAGTTTGGAGTCGGTGCCGGTGCGGTAGACCGTCTGCCGCATGGCGACGACGTGGGGATCGGCGGCGGCCTGCTCGATGAAGTCGATCACCGGCTGGAAGGACTCGAACGGGTGGTGCAGCAGCACGTCGCCCTTGCGGATATGCGCAAAGATATCGTCCTGCTTGGCCAGCCGGGCAGGCAGGGCGGGCACGAAGGGGGTGAACTTCAGCTCGGGGCGGTCGACCCAGTCGGGCACCTGCATCAGGCGCACCAGGTTGACCGGGCCGTGTTCCTGGTAGAGGTCGTCGGCGTCGAGTTCGAACTGTTCCAGCAGGAAGGCGGCCATCGACGCCGAGCAGTTGTCGGCCACTTCCAGCCGCACTGCGGCGCCGAAGTGGCGCTGCGGCAGTTCGCCCTGCAGCGCCTGGCGCAGGTTCTTGGTTTCCTCGTCGTCGACGAAGAGGTCCGAATTGCGGGTGACGCGGAACTGGTAGCAGCCTTCCACCGTCATCCCGGCGAACAGTTCGCCGACGTGGGCGTGCAGGATCGACGACAGGAACACGAAGCCGTATTCGTAGCCGGCGATCTCCTCCGGCATGCGGATCACCCGCGGCAGCGCGCGCGGCGCCTGCACCACGGCGGCGCCGGAATTGCGGCCGAAGGCGTCGCGCCCGGACAGTTCGACCGCGAAGTTGAGGCTCTTGTTGAGCACGCGCGGGAAGGGGTGCGAGGGGTCGAGTCCCACCGGCGTCAGCACCGGCATCAGTTCGCGGAAAAAGTAGTCGCGGATCCACGCCGCCTGGGTTTCGTTCCACTGCGTGCGGCGGATGAAGTGAACGCCGTGCGCGGCCAACTCGGGGATGATGTCCTCGTTGAAGAGCTCATACTGTTTGGCCACCAGCGCATGCGCCATGTCCGACACCGCGCGAAACTGCTGGCGCGGCGTCATGCCGTCGGGCGAGCGCTGGGTGGAATGGGCGCGAATCTGCTCCTTCAGGCCGGCCACCCGCACCTCGAAGAATTCGTCCAGGTTGCTGGAAACGATGCAGAGGAACTTCAGCCGTTCCAGCAAGGGCATGGCGGGGTCGTCTGCCTGCGCCAGCACGCGGCGCTGGAATTCGAGGATGCCGAGTTCGCGGTTGATGAGGGTGTCGGGGCTTGGGAGAGTCATGGTCTGGTTGTCGGTAGCATGCTTCTTGTCGGTAGCATGCTTCAATGATAAGCGTCCGCTTTATTCCTGACATGACAGATATATGACAAGCCCGCAGCCGCTTGAAATCGAACTCAAGCTTGCCTTGCCGCCGCAACAGGCCGAGGCCTTCCTCAAGCGGATGGCAAGGCGGCGCAGCGCGCCGCTGCAGCAGGCATTGCACACCCGTTATTTCGACACGCCGGACTTCGCCTTGAGCGCGCAGGGCGTGGCGCTGCGGGTGCGACGGGTGGGCCGGCGCTGGCTGCAGACGCTGAAAACCGAAGGCGAGCGGCAGGGCGGGCTGTCGCGGCGCGCCGAGTTCGAGATGCCGGTCACACGCGGCACCCCGGACTGGGGCCGGTTTCCGCCTGAGGCGCTGGCGTATGTGCCGGCCGCGTTGCGGGACCGGATGGTGCCGGTGTTCGAGACGCGCTTTGAGCGGACCGCCTGGCTCGTCATGGGCCGGGGCGGCGCGCAGATCGAGGTGGCGCTCGACGTCGGTGAGGTGTGCGCCGGCGAGGCGAGCCAGCCGATCTGCGAGATCGAGCTCGAACTCAAGGCCGGCCAGCCGGATGCGCTGTTCGCGCTGGCGCTCGAATGGGCCGGCGCGTTCGACTGCCTGCCGTTCGATGTCAGCAAGGCCGAGCGGGGCGTGCGCCTGGCGCATGGCGTGGCGGACGCGCCGGTCAAGTCGGTGCCGTTGGCGCTGGACGGCGGCATGGGCGTGGAAGACGGCTTTGCCGCGATCGCCCAGGCCTGCCTGGCGCAGTTCCAGGCCAATCTGCCGGGGGTGCTGGCGTCCGACGACATCGAATACGTGCACCAGGCACGGGTGGCGCTGCGACGCCTGCGCGCGGCGCTGCGGCTGCATCGCCGGGTGTGCGGGCTGCCGGACGAACTGCTCTCGGGCCTGCGCAGCCTGGCCGCCGCGCTCGGCCCGGCGCGAGACTGGGACGTGCTGTGCGCGGAGACCCTGCCGGCGATCGCGCCGCATTACCCCGATGCCGACGCCTGGCAGCGCGGCCTGCAGGCAATGGAGGCGCATCGCGCCGGGGTGCGTTCGGCCATGCAGGACGCGCTGAGCCAGGCGCGTCCGGGCGCGTGGCTGCTGGCATTGCAGCGCTGGCTGCTGCAGCGCGGCTGGCGAGCAGCGCCGGATGCGCAGCGTTTCATTCAACTGTCGCCATTGGATGCATGGGCGCGCCGGGCGCTGCAGAAGGGGCATCGCCCCATTGTTCGCGGCGCGCGCGATTTCGGCAAGCTGGCGCCGGAAAAGCGCCACGCCCTGCGCATTGCCATCAAGCGCCAGCGCTACGCGGCCGAGTTTTTCCAGACGCTGTTTTCCGGGCGGCGGCAGGACCGCTACCTGGCTGCACTGCGGGCCGCGCAGGACAGCCTGGGGCGGGTCAACGATGCGCATATTGCGTGGGGCCTGCTGACTGCGGTGCCGGAGGACGCGGGGCCGATGCGGGACTTCGTGTTCGGCTGGCTGGCGGCGAAACAGGTGGCGGCGAACGGCGAAAGCGCCGGGCGGGTGAGGGATATCCTGAAATTGAAGTCCTACTGGTAGTATCGCCGTGCACCTGCGGCCGCGCTATGCTGGTCTGAACGGATACAGGAACGGATTTTTTCGAGGCAGGACGGATGGAACTCATTTTGTGGCGACACGCCGAGGCGGAGGACAGCGTGCCCGATCTCGGCCGCGAGCTCACCGACAAAGGCCGCAAACAGGCGGCGCGCATGGCTGACTGGCTCAACCCGCGATTGGCGCAGGACATCCGAATTCTGGCGAGTCCCGCCACACGTGCTCTGCAAACGGCGCAGGCGCTGGGACGCTACTATGACCGGGTGCCGGCGCTGGCGCCGGGGGCCAGTGCCGCAGACGTGCTGGCCGCCGCGGGCTGGCCGGATGCGGCCTACCCGGTGCTGGTCGTCGGGCATCAGCCCACCCTCGGACAGGTGGCCATGCAGTTGCTGACCGGGCAGGCGGGCGACCTGGCGGTGAAAAAAGGCAGCATCTGGTGGTTCCAGGGCCGCGAGCGGGCAGGTCAATTGCAGGTGGTGTTGCGCGCTGTGGCCACGCCTGACTGGTTATAATCCCCATGTGAACAATCAGCCCATCCAGCATCAGGCGATCCAGCTGACCCCGGCCACGCAGACGAGGTGCGTCCAGTGCCGGGTTGGCTGAGCGGTCTGCGCGAACTGGTCGCGGAAGCGAGCCCCCTGCGCCGCTTCATGCTTGCCCTGCTGGTGCTGCTGCCGCTGGCCGCACTGGTCGCCGCCTATCTGTGGTTCACCCCGCCGGCCTATCGCGTGCTCTACACGCAGCTGTCCGACCGCTCCGGCGGCGAAGTCATCACCGCGCTCGAACAGCTCGACATTCCCTATCGCCTGTCTGCCGCCGACGGCACCATCGAAGTGCCGGCCGACCAGTTGCACGCGGCGCGCTACCGCCTGGCGGCGCGCGGCCTACCCAAATCCGATGCCGATGCAGAGGATGAAGCCGATCGCGCGCCCCGCTTCGGCGTCTCCTCGCTGCAGGAGCAGCAGCGTTATCAGCGTGCGCTCGAAATCGATCTGGCGCGCTCGATCCAGGCACTCGAAGCGGTCGAGCTCGCGCGCGTCCATCTCGCCCTGCCCAAGGTCTCGCCCTTCCTGCGCGATGCGCCGCCCCCCACCGCCGCCGTGCTGGTGCGATTGCGCCCGGGCGCGCAGTTGTCGGCGGAACAGGTGACGACGATCCAGACCCTGGTGGCTGCCAGCGTGCCGCGCATGAGGCGCGCCGAGGTTCAGGTGCTCGACCCGCGCGGCGTGCTGCTCGGCGGCGCGGCGCCGAGCCCGCAGTCGCAGCGTCAGGCGCTGGAGCAGGATCTGGCACGGCGGGCGCTGGCGGTGCTGACGCCGTGGCTGGGCGAAGACAGGGTCAGCGTGCAGGTGACCGCCATGCTGGAAGACAGCGAAACGCGGCAGACCGTCGAGCGGGTGCGCAATGTCGTGGTGGCCGGCGAGGCGCGTCCGCTGGAGAGAACTGTGCGCACCACGCGCGTGCCGGAAGGCCGCATCCAGCGCATCAATGCCATCGTGGTGCTGGGGTTCGATGCCAGTGCCGACGAAATCAGTCGCGCGCGGCACATGGCGCATCAGGCGCTTGGGCTGCAGCCTGAACGCGGCGACAGGCTAAGCGTGTATGCGCTGCCGGCGGTGCCCAGGCCGCAGGCCGGGCTTCCCGTTGCCGCGCCGCAGGCACAGGCGTCTGTGCGCATTCCCCAGGTTAAGCCGGCCAGTCCGCCGCCGGGCAAGGCCAACCCCTACGATTTTCAGCCCTGGATGCTGGCGGTGGCGGCGGCGATCCTGATCGGCACGATCGGCATGCGCTTCCGCCGGTCGTCCGCCGCCGAAATCCAGATGGATGATTTCGACGCCTCGCTCGATGCCGTGCGCAATCAGGTGCTGGCCAATCCGCGCGTGACGGCGGATGTCATCAAGCTGTGGATGCGCGCATGAGCCAGGCCGGAATCGAAAAATCTGCAGCGCTTCTGCTCGCACTGGGCGAGGAGGCGACGGCTGCGGTGTTCCGTTATTTGAGTCCGCTGGAGGTGAGCCGTCTCGGCAGCGCCATGCGCGAACTGGAAGTGTTGCCGCGCGAACGCGTGCGCGCCATCCTGCACGACTACGCCGCCGAAGCCGCCGAACAGACCGGGTTTGCCGCGGATACCGGGCGTTTTCTCGACGAGACGCTCAGGCTCGCACTCAGCCCGGAACGCGCGCAGGCGATGCTGCAGCGGCTGGGCGCAGCGGGCGCGCAGGCGCTGGAAAAACTGGCGTGGCGCGAGCCGGCGGAGATTGCCGGCTTGCTGGAGACGCAGCCGCCGCTACTGATTGCCGCGGTGATGTCGCAATTGCCGCGCGACGTCGCTGCCGCTGCGCTCGAGGTGCTGCCCGGCAAAACACGTGCGGACACCCTGCTGAGCCTGGCGCACAGCGACGCACCCAGCCCCGACATGCTGCGCGACCTGGACGACTGGCTGGCCAGCCTCGAACCGGCTGCGCCGCCGCAAGGCGAGGCCGCGGTCGCCAGCCTCTTGGGGCAGATGAGCGAGGGCAGCGCCGCCGCGGCGCTCGCCCAGCTCGACCAGAACGACGCGGACCTGGCCGCGCGCCTGCGCGTGCGCAATCTGGTCTTCGAAGACCTGGCGCGGCTGCCCGAGGCCAGCCGCAAGACCTTTTTGCGCAACATCGGCGCGCGCACCCTGCTGCATGCGCTGAAGGGCAGCGACGGGCGCGTGCTCGATGCGCTGACTGCAGTGATGAGCCCGACCGCGGCGAAGCGCATGCGCGATGATCTCGATACCCTAGGCGCGTTGCCGGTTACCGCGATCCAGTCCGCCCAGGACGATGCCGGCGCCACCTTGCGGCGGCTGGCGGCAGAGGGGGCGATCCTGTTCCCGGAAGAAGAGGCGGCATGAGCACAGACGACGACACCACCGCGTTTGAACAATGGGAAGTGGTAGAGCTCGCTGCGTCCGCAGGCGAAGCGCCGCCGCCCGCAGTGGATGCCGAGGCCGAACTGGCGAGGTTGCGCGAGGCCGCACGTGCCGAGGGCTACGCGGAAGGGCTGGCCGCCGGGCGCCTGGAAGCGGAGCAATCCTGCGGGCGCATGAAGCAGCTGGCCGAAAGCTTCGGCAATACTCTCGACAACCTCGATTTCCGCCTTGCCGACATGGTGCTTGCGCTGGCGCTCGACATCGCACGCCAAGTGGTGGCGGGTGAACTGGCCACCCGTCCGGAACGCATACTCGACGTGGTCAACCTGGCGCTGAAGCAGATGGCGGAAACCAGCCGCGAGGCGCGCCTGCTGCTGAACCCGGAAGACGCCGCGCTGGTGTGCCCGCACCTGGAGCAGGTGCTGGACAAGAACCGCCTGCGCATCGTTGAGGACGTGCGCATCGTGCGCGGCGGCTGCTTGATCGAGACCGCGCAGGGCGACCTCGACGCCACGCTGCCCGCGCGCTGGCGCCAGGTGGTGCAGGTGCTCGGCAGTAATCAGGGCTGGATCGAGTAATGGACCGCATCGTCCGCCTGCGTGAGTACCTGGCCAACTGCCGGCGCGCGGTGAGCTGGGCGACGCCGATCGCGACCAGCGGACGCCTCACCCGGGTGTCGGGGCTGGTGATGGAGGCGGTCGGACTGCGGATGCCGGTGGGCAGCCAGTGCCATGTGCAGGTGCCCGGCGGTCAGAGCATCGAAGCCGAGGTGGCCGGGTTTTCCGGGGACTGCCTGTTCATCATGCCGGCTACCGACATTCATGGCGTGATGCCCGGCGCGCGGGTGATCCCGGACAATCCGATGGCGGCGCAGCCGCCGCGCCTGGGGATGCGCTACGTGCCGCGCCGCCGTGCGCAGGACCGGGTGCGCCAGGTGCCGGTCGGCGAGCGCCTGCTCGGGCGGGTGCTCGACGGCGCCGGGCGGCCGCTGGATGGGATGGGGCCGCTGTCGCTGGAGCGCCGGGTGCCGCTGTACAGCCGCCCGATCAATCCGCTGGAGCGGGCGCCGATCCGGCAGACGCTGGACGTCGGTGTGCGCGCGATCAACGGCCTGTTGACGGTGGGGCGTGGCCAGCGGCTCGGGCTGTTCGCCGGCAGCGGCGTCGGCAAGAGCGTTTTGCTCGGCATGATGGCGCGCTTCACCGATGCCGATGTGGTGGTGGTGGGACTGATCGGCGAACGCGGCCGCGAGGTGAAGGAATTCATCGACCGCATCCTCGGCAGCGAAGGCATGGCGCGCGCGGTGGTGGTGGCCGCACCCGCCGACCATCCGCCGCTGATGCGGCTGAACGGCGCGGCGTATGCGATGTCGATCGCCGAGTATTTCCGCGACCAGGGCAAGCACGTGCTGCTCATCATGGATTCGCTCACCCGCTATGCCATGGCGCAGCGCGAGGTGGCGCTGGCGATCGGCGAGCCGCCCGCTACCAAGGGCTATCCGCCGTCGGTGTTTGCCAAGCTGCCGCAGCTGGCCGAGCGCGCCGGCAACGGCCGCAGCGGCAGCGGCTCGATCACCGCGTTTTTTACCGTGCTGATGGAAGGCGACGACCAGCAGGATCCGATCGCCGATGCGGCGCGCGCGATCCTCGACGGCCATATCGTGCTGTCGCGTGACCTCGCCGATGCCGGGCATTACCCGGCGATCGATATCGAAGCCTCGATCAGCCGCGTCCAGCCCGACCTGCTCTCCGAGGAGGCGCTGGAACGCACCCGCCGCTTCAAGTATCTCTATTCGCGCTACATGCGCAGCCGCGACCTGCTGGCCGTCGGCGCCTACGTGCCGGGTGCCGATCTGGTGCTGGACGAGGGGGTGAGGCTGTATCCCAGGATGCAGGGCTATCTGATGCAGGGCATGCGCGAACGTGCGCCGCTGGATGCCGCCCGCGCCGGGCTGGATGAGGTGCTCGGATGAAGCCATTCAGCCTGGCGCGGGTGCTTCAGCTGGCCGAACGGCGCAGCGAGACGCTGGCGCGCACGGTCAAGCTCGCGCACGGCAACTGGCTGCGCGCGCGCGGGCGGCAGGTGCGGCTGACCACGCTGCGCGATGCCCACATCGCGCAGCTGGCGGGCGAATTGCGTGGCGGCGTGACGGCGGCGCAGTTGCTGGAAATGAATCGCCTGCAGCATGCGCAGGCCGACGAAATGCAGGCCGCGCAGGCCGCCATCGACGACGCGCATCGGGAGTGGCAGGCGCGGCTGGCCGAATGGATGCAGGTGGATCAGCGGGTGAAGGTGCTGCGCCTGCTGCAGCAGCGCCATCTGGCGCAGGCCGCCATCCAGCAACGGCGCATCGAACAGCGCGAGCACGACGAACTGGTCGAACTGACGCACCGTATGGATGCAGGGCAGCGGGGGCGTTAAGGGCGAGCTATGCAACTGCTTGAACTCACGTCCGCGGAAGTCGCTTTTCTGGCGCCGCCGCCCGCTGCGCCCGGCAGCCTGCAGGGGCGGCTGACCCGCAAGCTTGCCGCGACGTTGAGCGCGCGCCTGCGCCTGCCGGTTCAACTGGCGGCACACCCCGTCGACACGCCGGCGGCGGCGGCACCCAACTGGCTGCCCGATGCCGCCTTGGCCACCCTGTGGCTGACGCGCCGGCTCGGCGGGCAGCGCGTGATGGGCGCGACCGCCTTTGTGCCGCCGACCCTGATTCATACCCTGGATGCCGCGCTGGCGGAAAGCTGGCTGGATGCGAAGGCAGCCACCGCGCTGCCGTCCACGATGGCATGGGGCATCACGGCAGGCAGCACGCGGGCGACGCTCGCCGTGCAGTTGCCCCGTCACACCATCGATATGACGCGCTGGGCGCGGGAGGTTATCCGGCATGGTTAAATTTTTCGCTGCAGGTGGGTTGCTGCTGATTTCATTTCCGGCGCTGGCCGCGCCCGACACGGCCGGCAGCGTGATGACGGTGTTGCTGAGCCTGGGTCTGATCCTGGGCGGGTTCGTCGCGGTGGCGTGGTTTGCCCGCCGCTACCTGCCGGGCATGGGCGCACAGGGCGCGGTCAAGGTGGTGGGAACGACCGCGGTCGGCGCGCGCGAGCGCGTGGTGGTGATCGAGGTTGACAACACCTGGCTGCTGCTGGGCGTGGGCGGCGGCAATGTGCGGCTGCTGCATACCCTGCCGCGGCCCGCCGATCCCGGCAAATCCATGGCGGAGCGCGCGTGATGAGGCTGATCCTGGCGTTGGCGGCGCTGGTGCTGAGCGTGCCCGCCCTGGGTGCGGAATCGAGCGTGCCGCTGCTCGCCGTGACGCCCGGCGCGGGCGGGCAGGTGATCGGCGTGCCGGGCGCAAGCCTGCCCTGGCTGCTGCTGTTCCCGTTCTTGCCCGCCTTGCTGCTGGCGTTCACCGCCTTCACCCGCATCGCGGTGGTGCTGTTCCTGCTGCGGCAGGGGCTGGGCAGCCACACCGCGCCGCCCAACCTGGTGCTGATGGGGCTGGCGGTGCTGCTGACGATTTTCGTGATGTCGCCGGCGTTGAAGACCATCAATGCCGAGGCCTATCAGCCCTACCTGTCCGGCGCGCTGAGTTTCAACGCCGCCGCCGAACAGGCCGCGCAGCCGCTGAAAAGCTTCATGCTGCGGCAGACGCGTGCCGAAGACCTCGATCTTTTCATCGGCGACGACAAGACCATCGAACCCGCCAAGGTGGACAGCGTGCCGCTGGCCGCGCTGGCGCCGGCCTTCCTCACCAGCGAACTCAAGACCGCCTTCCAGATCGGCTTCATGGTGGTGCTGCCCTTCCTGGTGATCGACCTCGTGGTCGCCGCCGTGCTGACCGCACTGGGCATGATCATGCTGCCGCCGCAACTGGTGTCGCTGCCCTTGAAGCTGCTGCTGTTCGTTACGGTCGACGGCTGGCACCTGCTGGTCGGTTCGTTAATCGGGAGCTTCTGATGGAAGGCGGCGTTTTTTAATGGAGGGCATGGCGCGCGACGCGCTCTGGCTGCTGATGCTGATTGCCGCGCCGGTATTGCTGGCGGGACTGCTCACCGCATTCGCCATCAGCCTGTTCCAGGCCGCCACGCAAATCCTCGAACCCACGCTGTCCTTCGTGCCCAAGCTCATCGTCATGCTGATCGTGCTGGCGGTGCTGGGCAACTGGATGGGCGGGCAGCTGGTCGAGTTCGCGCGCACCCTGCTGACCGATTTCCCGGGACTCATTGAATGAGGGCTTCATGCCTCTGACCGAAGCGAGTCTGGCGGTCTGGCTGTTTGCCTTTGCCCGCCTCGCCGGCTGGACGCTGTTCGACCCGCTGACCGGGCGCCTGCCGATGCGGCTGCGCCTGTGCCTGGCGGCCGTGCTGGCGGCGGCGTTGACCCCGGGACTGGCGGCCGTTGCGATCGAGCCCTTCACCGTGCAAGGCATGCTGGCATTGAGCCTGGAAATGGTGTGGGGCGCGGCGTTGGCACTGTGCGTGTGGCTGGTTTTTGCAGCGGTGACCACGCTGCTGGTGTGGACCGGCCACACTGCCACCGGCGGCCTGCTGACGCTGACCGCCGAGCAGGCGGCCCCGGCGGACGCCGCCTGGCGCGCCCTGGCGGGATGGCTGGCGGCATTGGCTTTTCTGGGGGCGAGCGGCCATCTGCTGGTGGTCGACGCGCTGCGCGCCAGCTTTGCCGTCATGCCGGTCGCCGCCCTGCCTGCCGCCGGCGATCTGCGGCAGTTGGGCGAGGCGGCCACGTGGCTGTTCGCCACCGGCGTGCAGCTGGCCCTGCCGCTGCTGGCGCTGGCGCTGCTGATCCAGCTGGCCTTCGGCATCGTGGCGCGCACCACGCCGGGGCTGGACATGTTCTCGGCCGGGCTGGGGATCGCCGCGCTGGGACTGATGGCCGCCTGGGTGTGGATGGTGCCGCTGGTCGCGCAAGGCGTCGGCCTGGGAATCGAGCAGCTGACGGGCTGGCTCGGCGCGCTCGCTTCGCGATCCCCCTTGCCTTGAGATCACGCGGGGCACGGCCAGATAGATTAGAATGCTGCGATTTATCCTTAACCCACCTGCGCAGTGTCGCAGGCGCATTGCGGAAACAACATGGCAGAAATGAATACGGCCACAGGAAGCCTGGTTGCGATAGTCACTCCGATGACGGACGACGGTGCGCTCGATCTCGACGCGCTGCGCCGCCTGGTCGACTGGCACATCGCCGAAGGTACGGACGGCATCGTCATCGTCGGCACCACCGGCGAGTCGCCGACGGTCAGCTACGACGAGCATTGCCTGCTGATCCGCACGACGGTCGAACAGGCCGCCGGACGGGTGCCGGTGATCGCGGGAACCGGCGCCAACTCCACCGCCGAAGCGATCGAGCTCACCGAATGCGCCAAGCGCGCGGGCGCCCAGGCCGGGCTGTCGGTGGTGCCGTACTACAACAAGCCGACGCAGGAAGGCCTCTACCAGCATTACAAGAAGATTGCCGAAGCGGTCGACCTCCCGCTGATCCTTTACAACGTCCCAGGACGCACCGTGGCCGATCTGTCCAACGACACTGCGCTGCGCCTGGCCGACGTGCCTGGCGTCGTCGGGCTGAAGGACGCCACCGGCAGCATGGAACGCGCCGCCGATCTGCTGCGCCGCGCGCCGAAGGGTTTCGCGCTCTATAGCGGTGACGATGCGTCGGCGATGCCCTTCATGCTGCTGGGTGGCCACGGTGTAATTTCGGTCACTGCCAACGTCGCGCCGAAACTGATGCACGAGATGTGCGTGGCGGCGTGCGAGGGGAACCTGGCGCGTGCGCGCGAGCTCAATAACGCATTGCTGCCCCTGCACAGCAAGCTGTTCGTTGAGGCCAATCCGATTCCGGTCAAGTGGGCGTGCGCCGAACTGGGGCTGATTTCCGCCGGCCTGCGCCTGCCGCTGACCCCGCTATCTGTCGGACTGCACGACACTCTGCGTGACGCGATGCGTCACGCCAAATTGATTTAGCGTGGCGCGATGCGCCACAGGTTTGATGTAAGCCTTCGTTTAGGACACCTTATGCGTTTATTGCCCCTGTTTTTGATGATTGCGCTGACCGCATCGGGCTGCGGCATCATCGAATCGAAAAAAATCGATTACAAATCGGCCGGCAAGCTGCCGACGCTGGAAGTGCCGCCCGACCTCACCGTGCCGACCGGCGACAACCGCTACGCCGTTCCCGATACGCAGGGCAGCGGCAGCGCAACCCTGTCGACCTACAGCCAGGAACGCAAGGCCGCGCCGAGCGGTACGAAAACCCTGCTGCCCGCCCAGGAAAAGGCCCGCATCGAACGGGCCGGCACCCAGCGCTGGCTGGTGGTGCAGGCGACGCCGCAGCAGGTGTGGCCGGTGATCAAGGATTTCTGGCAGGAGACCGGTTTCATCGTCAATCTGGAATCGCCCGAAACCGGCGTGATCGAAACCGACTGGGCGGAAAACCGCGCCAAGATCCCGCAGGATGTGATTCGCCGCACGCTGGGCAAGGTGATCGACGGCCTGTATTCCACCGCAGAACGCGACAAGTTCCGCACCCGCATCGAAACGGGCAGGGAAGGCACCGAAATCTACGTCAGCCACCGCGGCATGATGGAAGTCTACGATTCCTCGAACAAGGACCGGACGGTATGGCAGCCGCGCCCGGCCGACCCCGAACTCGAAGCCGAAATGCTGCGCCGCCTGATGCTGCGCTTCGGGGTCGAGGAGAGCCGCGCGCAGACCCTGCTGGCCAAACAGCAGACGCCGGAGATGGCGCGCATCGTCCGCGATGCCGGCGCTCCGGTGCTGGAAGTGGACGAAGGCTTCGACCGCGCCTGGCGCCGCGTCGGCCTCGCGCTCGACCGTGTCGGCTTTGCGGTGGAAGACCGCGACCGCTCCAAGGGCGTGTATTTCGTGCGCTACATCGACCCCGAGATCGACAACGACAGCAAGCGCGACGAAGGCATCCTGGCCAAGTTCGCCTTCTGGCGCAGCAAGAAGGAGCAGGGATCGCCGCAGTTGCAGATCGTGGTCAACCAGGCGGGCGAGAAGAGCCGGGTCAACGTCACCGGCACGGACGGCAAGCCGGCTGAGGCTAACACGCAAACCCGCATCCTCAACCTGCTGCACAAAGAACTGAAGTAATGCGGGAAACCGCCTGATGCGGTTCGCCAGCCTCGGCAGCGGCAGTGAAGGCAACGGCCTGGTGGTCGAGGCTGGAGGAAGCCGGGTGCTGATGGACTGCGGCTTTGGCCTCGCCGACAGCGTGGCGCGGCTGGCCCGGCTGGGCGTGCAGCCTGCCGATCTGGCCGGCATTGTGGTGACCCACGAGCACAGCGACCATATCGGCGGGGTGGGGCGGCTGGCGCGCAAGCACAAGCTGCCGGTGTGGCTCACCGCCGGCACCCTGGCGATGGCGCAGGATCTCGACGGGGTTGCGGTGCAGGTGATCGACAGCCATGCGGCGTTCGCGGTGGACGGGCTGGAAATCCAGCCCTATCCGGTGCCGCACGACGCGCGCGAGCCGGTGCAGTATGTATTCGGCGATGGTGCCCGCAGGCTCGGAGTGCTGACCGACACGGGTTGCAGCACGCCGCACATTGAGGCCATGCTGGCCGGCGTCGACGCGCTGGTGCTGGAGTGCAACCACGATGCGGCGATGCTGGAAAATGGGCCGTATCCGGTGAGCCTCAAGCGCCGGGTGGGCGGGCGCTTCGGCCATCTGGAAAACGGCCAGTCGGCGGCCTTGCTGGATAAGCTGAAGCATGAAAAATTGCAGTGCGTAATGGTCGCGCACGTATCGAAAAAGAACAACACGTCGGCGTTGGCGCAACGCGCGCTGGCCCGGGTGCTGAACTGTGCGGACGACGACGTGCGCGTGGCCTGCCAGACGACGGGATTTAATTGGATAACGCTTTGACGACTTTTGCTGAACTCGGGCTTGCCCCCGCCATCCTGCGTGCCCTCGACGAGATGGGCTACGTGACGCCGACGCCGATCCAGGAGCAGGTGATTCCGCTGGCGCTGCAGGGCGGCGACATCCTCGGTGCGGCGCAAACGGGAACAGGTAAAACCGCCGCATTCGCGCTGCCGCTGATCCAGCGCCTGCTGCCGTTCGCCAACACCGGCACCTCGCCGGCCAAGCATCCGATCCGCGCGCTGATTCTCACCCCCACGCGCGAACTGGCGATCCAGGTCGAGGAAAGCGTGCAGGCCTACACCAAGCACGTGCCGCTGCGTTCGCTGGTAGTGTATGGCGGGGTCAACATCAACACGCAGATTCCCCTCCTGAAAACCGGCGTCGAAATCCTGGTAGCCACCCCTGGCCGCCTGCTCGACCACGTGCAGAACAAGACGCTGATGCTGAACCAGGTCAACACCCTGGTGCTCGACGAGGCCGATCGCATGCTCGACATGGGCTTCATGCCTGATCTCAAGCGCATCGTCGCGCTGCTGCCGACGCAGCGGGTGAACATGATGTTCTCGGCCACCTTCCCGGAAGAAATCCGCAAGCTCGCCGACAGCATCCTCAACAATCCGACCTTCATCGAAGTCGCGCGCAACGAGACGGCGGTGACGGTGACCCAGGTGGTGCACCCGGTGCACCACGAGCGCAAGCGGCAGCTGCTGGCGCACCTGATCAAAAGCCGCGACCTGCGGCAGGTGCTGGTGTTCACGGGGACGAAACTGGGCTGCAACCGGCTCGCCAACGAACTCAACAAGGCCGGCATCCATGCCGATGCCATCCACGGCGACAAGACGCAGCAGGAGCGCATCAAGGCGCTCGACGCCTTCAAGGCCGGCACCATCCGGGTGCTGGTCGCCACCGACGTCGCCGCGCGCGGCCTCGACATCGAGGCGCTGCCCTTCGTTGTCAACTACGACCTGCCGCACAACGCCGAGGACTACGTCCACCGGATCGGCCGCACCGGCCGCGCCGGCGCACTGGGCGAGGCGATCTCGCTGGTGAGCGAATCGGAGACGCGCTACCTCAAGGACATCGAAAAACTGATCGGCAGCCCCTTCGAACCGGTGATCGTTCCCGGATTCGAGCCGGGTGCGGCCGACGTGCCGGCGTATCAGTCACGTCCGCCTCGGCCTGAGCGCCATGCGGAGCGCGCTTTCGAGCGCAGCCCGCCGCGTCCCAAGCCGGCCGCTTCGCGCGATGCGCTGTTCGATGCGCCCTATGTGGCGCCCGAAGCGACGCGTCCCGAAAGCGCCGCCGCACTGGTGCGTCCGGCGTCCAAAAAGCAGGTGGCGGCGTTGTTCCGCAGCCCGGTCAAAACCGATCTTTCCGGACAGTGAGCTGGGAAATCCTGCTGCTGGGGCTGTTCGGCGCCATCGCCTGGTATTGGTACGCCGGCATGCAGGTGCGTGAGCAGGCCGTTGCCGTCGGCCGCCGCGCGTGCCTAGATGCCGGCCTGCAGTTCCTGGACGACAGCGTGGCCCTGAGCCGAACCCGTTTCGCGCGCAACAGCCGGGGCCAGCCGCAGTTCCTGCGCGATTACCGCTTCGAGTTTTCCGATACCGGCGACAACCGCCGGCCCGGTGTCATCCGCATGCTGGGCGAGCGCGTCGAATGGATTAGTCTGGATGGCGAGTGGCAACCGGGCAGGGTGGCCAGCGTTATCCGGTTGATGGACTGAAGCTTTGAGGGCGACCGCGTGCTGTGGTCGCCCTGAGGTTTACTCCTGCTCGATTTCCAGAATCGCCAGGCTGATCTGCGGCCCCAGGTTGGTGTCCCATTCCGCCCACTTCCTGTAGGCCTTGAGCTTGTCGACGAGCACGGGCTTCATCTCGAAATCGCTCTTGCCATCGTCGTACATGCGCCGCACTTCCGCCATCAGAATGTCGAACCAGGCCTTTTGCTCTGCGACGAATTTGCGGTCGCCGGTCTTGCCGTGGCCGGGCACGTAGAGCTTGGCGTTGAGGGCAAGTGCGCGTTCGTTGGCTTTCAATACGCCTTTGAAGGTGCCGTCGCGCAGGTTCATTACCTGGCGGTTCAGCACGTTGTCGCCGGTGAACAGGATGCGGTCCTCGACCACTTCGATCATCAGGTCGGTCTTGCTGTGCGCGTCGGTCGAGGAATGGATGCGGAAGGTCTTGCCGCCGATTTTGAATTCCTGGCCGTCGGCCGCTTCGACCGTGGGGATGACGGCGCGGGTGCCGTCGGTGTAGCCTTGGGTCAGGTCCGACATCAGCTTGATCCAGAAGGTATCGGCGCCGCTTTTGGCCTGTTTGATCATGTCGGGGTGGGCGATGATGGTCGCCTTCGGCCACACGTCCAGCACGGCCTGGTTGCCCAGCCAGTGGTCGCCGTGAACGTGGGTATTGAAGACGTGGGTGACCGGTTTCTTCGTCGTCTTCCTGAGCTGCGCCATCACCATGCGCCCGGTCTGCACGCTGGAGCCGGGGTCGATCACCACGACGCCATCGGCGGTGATGATCCAGGCCGGATTGTTCATGAAGCTCTGGTTTTCCACCGACGGCACGCCTTGCGGGCCGTGGATGACGTAGGTGTCGGCGTGGACCTTCTGTGCCGGGTAGGGGCGGACGGCGTCGTTGGGTCCGGCCAGCACCGGGCTGCAGAAGGCGAGGACGGTGAGCAGGGGAGTGGTGCGCATGGGGTTCTCCGTTCGGGTTGAGGCAAATCGATAAACAGTTCCGGTATTCGGTTTGCAGGCCGAATCGACCTACCACCACTTCTCGAAAATGATGCGATTCATCGGCACGCCGAGGTCATGCAGCAGGGCGCTCATGTCCTCGACCATGCCCTTGGGGCCGCACAGGTAATACAACGTGTCGTCCGGCACGTCGAGCGCATGCAGCTTGACCGGGTCGATGCGGCCGGTGAGGCCGCGCCAGCGGGGATCGGGCTGGGTCACGGTGATGCTCAGGTGCAGGTTGTCGTGGTTGCGGGCGGCTGCCTCCAGTTCGTCGCGGAACAGGATTTCGCGGCTGTCCGACACGCTGTAGACCAGATGCGCCTGCGTCGGCAGTCCGGCGTCGCGCACGTGGCGGAAGATGGATAGCAGCGGGGTGATGCCGACCCCGCCGCCGATCAGCACCACGTTGTCGCTCATTTCCGGCAGGTAGACGAACGGCCCCTGACCCTGGCTCACCCGCACGCGGTCGCCGACGGCGGCGCGTTCGTGCACCCAGCGTGCCACCGGATGGCGCGCGCTGGCCTTGATGGCTAGTTCGATCTCGCCGGGGTGTATCGGCGAGCTGGTGATGGAATAGCCTGCGGTGTGCGTTGCGCCGTCGACCTCGATGCCAAGATCCACCCACTGCCCCGGCAGAAAGCGGAAGGCGGGGTCGGCAATGGCAAGGCGCAGGGCATGGATGCTGGGGGTGGCGGCCGTGATGGCCGTGATTTGCGCGCCGAAAATATGCAAGGCTCAGTCCTTTTTGCGGAAGCTGAGCGAGGCCGAGTTGATGCAGTAGCGCAATCCGGTGGGGGCGGGACCATCGGGAAAGACGTGGCCCAGATGCGAGCCGCAGCGGCGGCACAGGGCCTCGATGCGCACCATGCCGTGGCTGCCGTCGGTTTTTTCCGCTACGGCGTCGGCGTTCAGCGCCTGATAAAAGCTCGGCCAGCCGGTGCCTGAATCGAATTTGGTGTCGGACGAAAACAGCGGCTCGCCGCAGGCCGCGCAGCGGTATTCACCGGCCTCGTGATGGTCCCAGTATTGCCCGGTAAAGGCCCGTTCGGTGCCGTGCTCGCGCAGGATGCGGTATTGCTCGGGGCTCAGTTCGGCGCGCCATTCGGCGTCGGTTTTGGTTTTGTCAAAGCGCATGGCGGATCTCCGGTAGCGGAAGAGTTTACCCGCAAGCGGCAGGCCGTTGACGCAAGCCCATGACGTCATCAAGGTCTCCGCCTGCGATGGGCGCTTGTGCCATTCAACGTAGAAGCACGTGTGGAAGCATCTGCTTTAACAGCAAATTGAACCCGGATAATCCATTAGGACGCGAGATGATGGCGAGTCGATTTGCGAGACAGTTTTGTCGCTTGTTCGTTGCCCATGGTCGTTCCATGGGCAACGAACAAGCGGTAAGAACCGCCGGCACTCGCGTAGGCCCGTAGGGCCGCCTAATGGATTATCCGAGTTGAACAACAAAATACGGCCCGAGGTTGACAGCGTCATCGTAGCGGGTTTATTCTTCGTTCAGGTATTAGACTTAGTCTAAAAACCGGATTTCATCCACCCACTGGCCTGCTATAAACAAGTGGTCGGGCAAGGTGGGTTGGGGTGGATTTTCAGTGCTGAAAAGCATGTCTATGTAAAACAAGGAGATCAGGTTATGCAACTCAAGGGCTCGAAAACCGAAGAACATCTGAAAGCCGCCTTCGCCGGCGAATCGCAGGCCAACCGCCGCTACCTCTACTTTGCAGCAAAAGCTGACGTGGAAGGCTACAACGACGTTGCCGCCGTGTTCCGCTCCACCGCCGAAGGCGAAACCGGCCATGCGCACGGCCACCTGGAGTATCTGGAAAAGTGCGGCGACCCCGCCACCGGCATGGCGTTCGGCCCCACCGCCGACAACCTGAAGACCGCCATCGCGGGCGAAACCCACGAGTACACCGACATGTACCCGGGCATGGCCAAGGATGCGCGTTCCGAAGGCTTCGACGAAATCGCCGACTGGTTCGAAACGCTGGCCAAGGCCGAGCGTTCGCACGCCAACAAGTTCCAGAAAACCCTGGACACCCTGGGCGCGTAATTCTGCCCGGATAAAAGGCGGGTCGGTTGCGGCCCGCTTTTTTTTTGACTCTGATTTTCAAAAAACAACTGGAGTTCGCATGAGCACACGTGAAGGCAGCCTCGAAGCCCCCACCCGTCATCCGCTCGACTGGAAAAACCCGGATTTCTACAACGAAGACAAGCTCATGCACGAGCTTGAGCGCGTCTACGACATCTGCCACGGATGCCGTCGCTGCGTGTCGCTGTGCACCGCGTTCCCGACCCTGTTCGACCTGATCGACGAGTCATCGACCATGGAAGTCGATGGGGTGGCCAAGACCGACTACTGGAAGGTAGTCGACGAGTGCTATCTGTGCGATCTCTGCTACATGACCAAATGCCCCTATGTGCCGCCGCATCCGTGGAACCTGGATTTTCCGCACACCATGCTGCGCGCCAAGGCGATCAAATTCCAGACGCGCGGCGCCAGCTTCCGTGACAAGCTCCTGTCCAGCACCGATGCGATGGGCAAGCTCGCCTCGATTCCCGTGGTGGTGCAGGCGGTGAACGCCAGCCTGAAGAGCAAGCCGATCCGCAAGGTGGTCGACAGCGTGCTGGGCATCCACCCCGACCGCCAGCTGCCCGAATACGACAGCGCGAAGTTCCGTGCCACCGCGAAGCCGCGCAGCGATTTCGCAGTGAAGGCCGGCGAGAGAACCCCCGGCAAGGTGGCGATCTATGCCACCTGCTACATCAACTACAACGAACCCGGCATCGGCCATGACCTCCTGAAGCTCTTGGCCCACAACGAAATCCCTGCCGTGCTGGTGGAGAAGGAAGCCTGCTGCGGCATGCCCAAGCTGGAGCTGGGCGACCTCGACGCGGTGGAAAAGCTCAAGGAAACCAATATCCCGCATCTGGCGAAACTGGCGCGCGAAGGCTATGCCATTCTCACCGCCGTGCCCTCGTGCACGCTGATGTACAAGCAGGAACTGCCGCTGATGTTCCCGCATGACGCCGACGTGCAGGCGGTGAAGGAGGCGATGTGGGACCCGTTCGAATACCTGATGGCGCGCAATGTCGACGGCCTCTTGAAGACCGACTTCAACAGCCCGCTCGGCAAGGTCGCCTATCACGTACCGTGCCACCAGCGGGTGCAGAACATCGGCAACAAGACGCGCGACGCGCTGCAGCTGGCCGGCGCCAAGGTGACGATGGTCGAGCGCTGCTCCGGCCACGACGGCACCTGGGGCGTGAAGCGCGAGTTCTTCGACAAGTCGATGAAGATCGGCAAGCCGGTGTTTCGCCAGATGGCCGAGCCGAAACCCGATTACGTGAGTTCCGACTGCGCAATTGCCGCGCGTCACATCCTGCAGGGCATGGGCGAGTCCGCCACCGCGCAGAAGCAGCATCCGATCACGCTGCTGCGCATCGCCTATGGCCTTGAATAAATTGTTAGCAAGGAGAAAACCATGCCGCAGATCACCCGTGACAGCCTGATGACCCTGGAGAGCTATGCCAAGGTGCGCCCAGAAATGCGCGCCGAAATCATGGCGCACAAGAAGAACCGCATGGTCGAGCTGGGCGACCACGTCACGCTGATTTTCGAGGACGAGAAAACCATGCGTTACCAGATCCAGGAAATGCTGCGCGCCGAGCGCACTTTCGAGGACTCCGGTATCCAGGACGAGCTTGACGCCTACAACCCGCTGGTCCCGGATGGCACCAACTGGAAGGCCACCATGATGATCCAGTACTCCGACCCGGACGAGCGCAAGGTCGCGCTGGCCAAGCTGAAGGGCATCGAGGACCGCGTGTGGGTGCAGGTGGCTGACCAGCCGAAGGTGTTTGCGATCGCCGACGAAGACCTGGAACGCGAAAACGAGGAAAAAACCTCGTCGGTGCACTTCCTGCGTTTCGAGCTCGACGCCACCTCGATTGCTGCGGCCAAGGGCGGCAGCCCGATCCGCATGGGCATCGATCTGGACGCCTACCGGGTGGAACCGATGACGCTGGCCGAAAACACCCGCGCTGCACTGGTGCTCGATTTGTCCTAGATTCAAGTTAAGGCGGTCGGACGACAACGTCGTGCCGCTGTTCCTTGAGGAGGGCGTCATGCTGGATCAATTGCTGGTTCATCAGGTGCGTCGGCGGGTGGAAACGTCCGGCCTGCCGTTCGTCGTCGAATTGTGGAATGGCGAACAGGTCGGCGCCGTCGCCGATGCTGCGGTGCGGGTGCGGGTGCACCAGGCGGCCAGCCTCAAGGCCATGGCCGATCCCAGTCTGGGCGCGCTGGCGCGGGCCTATGTCGAGGGCACGCTTGACCTGGAAGGCAACGTCCGTGACATCCTCGCACTCGGCGATCGCCTCTGCAATGCGGGCGACTGCAAGCTTAAAACCGGCTCGGAAGGCTGGAAGTGGTGGCGCCACACGCGCAGCAAGGACCGCCGGAACATCCAGTACCACTATGACGTCTCCAACGATTTTTACGGCCTGTGGCTGGATGCGCGGCGGGTCTACTCCTGCGCCTATTTCAGGAACCCGGACATGAGCCTGGACGAGGCGCAGGAAGCCAAGCTCGATCACATCTGCCGCAAGCTCGACCTCCAGCCCGGCGAGCAGTTTCTCGACATCGGCTGCGGCTGGGGCGGGCTGATCCTGCACGCGGCGGAGCGCTACGGCGCGCGCGCGGTGGGCATCACCCTGTCGGACGACCAGCATGCGTACGTCAGCCAGCAAATCGAGGCACGCGGCCTGGCAGGCCGCGTCGAGGTGCGCAAGATGGATTACCGCGACGTGCCCGAGCACGGCGGCTACGACAAGATCGCCAGCGTCGGCATGTTCGAACACGTCGGCCGCCTCAACCTCGCCACCTATTTCGACAAGATCAATGCGCTGCTGAGGCCGGGCGGGCTGGTGCTCAACCATGGCATTACCACGTCCGAACCCGAGGCCAGCGGCCTCGGCAGCGGCATATCCGAATTCATCGAGGACTATGTGTTCCCGGGAGGCGAGCTGGTGCACGCCTCCGACGTGCTGCGCGCCGCCGCGGGCAGCGGCCTCGAATGCCTCGATGCCGAAAACCTGCGCCCGCATTACGGCCAGACCCTGTGGCACTGGGTGACCCGGCTGGAACAGCATGCAGACGAAGCCCGCCGCCTGATCGGCGAGCAGAAATACCGCATCTGGCGCATCTACATGGCAGGCTCCGCCTACGCCTTCGACCACGGCTGGATGGAGTTGTGGCAGGTGCTGGCGGGCAAGGCCGTCGACGGCAGCCAGCCGAATTATCCGTTCAGGCGCGATTTCATCTACCGCGGCGAGTGAGTCGCTGGCCGTGCGCCCGGCGGGCCTGTTCGGACGCGTGTTTACGCCGGGTCGGTGCGGTCCCAATGGGGCTCGCCCGCCAGGTGGTCCGCCACGAAGTCGATGAGGGCGCGTATCCGGCTGGAAAGATGGCGCGTGGGCGGATAGACCGCGTAGGCCGAGAGCTCCGGCCAGGTGTGGTCGCTCAGCACCCGCACCAGCCGACCCGGGCGCAAGGCCTCGTGAAGATAGAACGTGGGATGCATGATCAGCCCTTCGCCGGCGATGGCGGCGCGGATCAGAAAATCGCCGCTGCTGGCTGCCAGGCGGACCGGCACCCGCACGCCGCCAGGCTGGCCGTTCGGCCCGCGGTAGGTCCACAAACCGGGATCATTCAGATTGCTGTAAGCGAAGCAGGCGTGATGGATGAGATCGGCTGCCGATGCCGGGGTGCTGTGTCGCGCCAGGCAGTCCGGGCTGGCGCACACCGCGTGGCGGATCGGTGCCAGCCGACGGGCGATCAGGCCTGGATCCGCCAGCGCCATCGACTTCGCCACGCCATGGCTGAAGTTCGTGCTGGGTTTCCTCGGCATCATAGAGGTCGAGGTAATCGCTGCCAACCGTGTCATGCGGCGCGGTGATGCGGCGCGCGAGGACGCGGCCGAACGCATTGCCCAGTTGCTGACGCGCGACTGGCCGGCACTCGCCGAGGCGGTTTGAAATCCGGGATGAGCCGGACCATCATGCGTATTGCAGATCCAGGAGCTGACCATGAACACGCGACGCATCCGCCAACTCGTCCCCGCCTTCGAAGTGACCGAGGGCGCCGGCGTCACCGTCCACCGCAGCATCGGCACGCCGGCGCTGCGCAACCTGGATCCCTTCCTGATGCTGGACCATTTCGGCAGCGACAATCCGGACGAGTACATCGCCGGTTTTCCAGACCATCCGCATCGTGGCTTCATCACCTTCACCTACATGCTCGACGGCCACATGGAGCACCGCGACAGCATGGGCAACCGCGGCGACCTCAAGGCCGGCGGCGTGCAGTGGATGAAGGCGGCGAGCGGCGTTATCCACTCCGAGATGCCGCAGCAGACCAACGGCCTGATGCGCGGCTTCCAGCTCTGGATCAACCTGCCGGCCCGCGAAAAACTATCTGACCCGGCCTATCAGGAGTTCTCCGCCGCGGCCATCCCGGAGGTGGCGCTGGACCATGGCAGGGTGCGGGTGCTGGCGGGCGAGTTCGACGGCACGCGCGGGGTCATTGACGATCCCGCCACCGATGTCCTCTACCTCGATGTCAGCCTCGCGGCCGATGCCCGTTTCAGCCTTCCCCTGGAGGAGGCGCGAAGTGCCTTCGTCTATGTCTTCGAGGGCAGCGCCCGCCTGGCCGGCGATGCCCTGGCGAGGCACAGCCTGGCGGTGCTGGGAGCGGGCGATACGGTGGAAATTGCGGCAGGCGAGGCGGGCGCCCGTTTCATTCTGGTTGCGGGCCGGCCGATCGGCGAGCCCGTGGTGCAATACGGCCCCTTCGTCATGAACAGCCGCGAGGAAATCGAGCAGGCCATCGCAGATTACCGCGACGGCCGGCTCGTGCGCACCAGAGCGGTGATGACCGGCCACTGAAGGACGCGCATTGACGCGTTTAGTCCATCAGACGATCCAGTCCCTGGTCCGCCAGGGACACCGGATCTTCCAGCGGTTCCAGGTGCGTGGTGAGGTGGGCGTAGGGCACGGCCCGGCGGATGTCGGCCTCGATGCGTTCCGACCAGTCATGCCCCTGCTGGACGCTCCAGGCACCTGGCACCAGCACGTGCAGTGAAATGAAGGCGCGGCTGCCGGCCTGGCGCGTGCGCAGGGCATGGAACCCCAGCCCCTGCCGGCGGTAGCGGTCCAGCACGCCTTCGATCGCGTCGAGGTCGGCGTCGGGGATGGAGGCATCCATCAGTCCCGCAGCGGAGCGATGCAGCAGTTGCCACCCGGTCCACACGATATTCATCGCCACCAGCAGCGCAATCACGGGATCGAGCCAGAGCCATCCGGTCGCCCACACCAGCCCGACGCCCGCGATGACGCCGGCAGACGTCCAGACATCGGTGCGCAGGTGGCGGGCGTCGGCCTCCAGCGTGATGGATTTGTATTTCCGTCCCACCCCCATGAGGATGTGCGAGGTGGCCAGGTTGATCGCCGAGGCGATGACCGAGACCGCCAGACCGATGCCCACTGCTTCGAGCGGTTGCGGATTGAGCAGGCGATCGACGGCTGCATAAGCGATGCTGACAGCGGCGACGAGGATGAGAAAGCCCTCGAATGCGCTGGAGAAATACTCCGCCTTGCCGTGGCCGTGCGCGTGGTACTGATCCGCCGGCATGGCCGCCAGCGACAGCATGGCCAGCGCCATCATCGCCCCCGCCAGGTTGACGAAGGATTCGAGCGCGTCGGAGAGCAGCCCGACCGAGCCGGTGAGCCACCAGGCCCAGCCCTTGAGCAGAATGGTGGCGAGGGCCGCCGCGATGGAGAGCCAGGCGTAGCGTTTGAGGGAGGCAGGCAACATGTCGAGGCCCCATGAAGTGATTCGATTGTAGCCCAGGGCCTCGTCGACGCCACCGCAGGCTGCTAGCGTGATATTCCTGAAGACATCCCACACCCGAACCCATAAAATGGCGGGATGAAAATCCTGCCTGCCCTGCTGCTGATGCTGCCCCTGACTGCGTATGCCGAATGGGGCCGATTTGATTTCGAGTTCGAAAACGAGAAACCCTGGGTGGAACTGTCGGCCCAGTTGCCGCCGTACCCCAAGGCGGAAAACCTGGTCGAGTTCAACGTGTCGTCGGCCACCCGCAACCGGCATTTCGTCGATACGGCGTCGATCAGCGTCGGCGAGGACAAGGTGGTCCGCTACACCGTGGTGATCGAAGCGGCGGGCGGGGCGAAGAACGTGTCGTTCGAGGGCATGCGCTGCGAAACCGGCGAGCGCCGCCTGTATGCCTACGGCCAGCCCGACGGCAGCTGGTCGAAGGCGCGCAATTCCGGCTGGGATAGCATCAAGTTCCGTTCGCTGCTGTCGTATCATAAGGCTCTGTACGAGGACCATTTCTGCCCCGACGGCATCCACGTCAAGGACGGCAAGGAGGCGGCGCAGAACCTGCGGCGCGCGGCACGCTGATGCATTCCGTGGTGAAGCACGCCCGGCGAATCGTCGTCAAGGTCGGTTCCAGCCTGGTCACCGCCGACGGGCGCGGGCTCGATCACGCCGCACTGTCGCGCTGGGCCGAGCAGATCGCCGCGCTGACCGCGCAGGGCAAGGAAGTGGTGCTGGTGTCCTCGGGCGCGATTGCCGAGGGCATCGCCCGGCTGGGCTGGAAAAAGCGGCCGAAGGCGGTGAACGAATTGCAGGCCGCCGCCGCCGTCGGGCAGATGGGGCTGGTGCAGGCCTACGAAACGATTTTCCGCACCCACCATCTCCACGCTGCGCAGGTGCTGCTCACCCACGAGGACCTGGCCGACCGCACCCGCTATCTGAATGCGCGCACCACCCTGCGCACGTTGCTGGAACTGCGCGTGGTGCCGATCATCAACGAGAACGACACCGTCGCCACCGACGAAATCCGCCTCGGCGACAACGACACGCTGGGCGCGCTGGTGACTAACCTGATCGAGGCCGACTGCCTGGTCATCCTCACCGACCAGCCCGGCCTGTATACCGCCGACCCGCGCAAGGATCCGCAGGCGACGCTGGTGATGGACGCCCACGCCGGCGACCCCGAGCTCGAACGCATGGCGGGCGGGGCGGGCAGCAGCGTCGGCACCGGCGGCATGCTGACCAAGATCCTTGCGGCCAAGCGCGCGGCACGCAGCGGCGCGCACACCGTGATCTGCAGCGGGCGCGAGGAAGGCGTGCTGCTGCGGTTGGCCGCCGGCGAGGCGATCGGCAGCCAACTGGTGGCACGCCAGGCGCCGCTCGCCGCACGGCGGCAGTGGCTGGCCGACCACCTGCAGCTGCGCGGCGGTGTGGTGCTCGACGCGGGCGCGGTGCGCGCGCTGCGCGAAGACGGCAAGAGCCTGCTGCCGGTCGGCGTGAAGGGTGTCACCGGGGAATTCGCGCGCGGCGAAGTGGTGGCGGTGGTCGATACCGACGGCTGCGAAATCGCACGCGGCCTCATCAACTACAGCGCCAGCGAGTCTCGCCGCATCGCCGGCAAGCCGAGCAGCGCGATCGAGGCCGAGCTCGGCTACATGGACGAGCCGGAGCTGATCCACCGCGACAATCTGGTGGTGCTGGGGTGACCACGACCGTTGATTTGATGCGCCACGGCGAGCCTGTCGGCGGGCGCCGCTATCGCGGCCAGATCGACGATCCGCTATCGGAAAAGGGCTGGGCGCAGATGCGCGCGGCAGTCGGCGAGTCGGTGCCATGGACGCGCATCGTGTCGTCGCCCTTGCTGCGCTGCCGTGCGTTCGCCGAGACGCTGGCCGACCTCCACGGCTTGCCGCTGGAACTGGACAACCGCCTGAAGGAAGTCGGCTTCGGGGCATGGGAGGGCAAGTCGGCCGCCGAGATCGAGCAGGGCGCCCCCGGCACGCTGGCGCGCTTCAAGGCCGACCCGATCAATGCGCGTCCGCAGGGCGCCGAGCCGCTGGCCGATTTTCGTGTGCGGGTGGCCGCTGCGCTCGACGACCTGCTCGCGCAACACGCCGGCCAGCACGTGCTGCTGGTGGGACACGCCGGGGTGATGCGCATGGCGCTGGCGTGGGCGCTGCAGATTCCGCTGGAGCACGCCTACCGGATCGAAGTGGCGACTGCTTCGCTGACGCGCCTGCGCTTCGACGCCGGTCGCGCGAGCCTGATTTTCCACGGCAGCCCGCGCGTCGATCGGTGACTCGACGCCTCGTTTTTGGGTTGTGTCTGCTGCTGGGTTTCCCCGCGCAGGCAGCCGCCATTCGCCTGGTCGACGACGCCGGCCAGACCCTCGAACTGGCCCGCCCGCCGCAGCGCATCATTTCGCTCACCCCGCATCTCACCGAACTCCTGTTTGCGGTCGGCGCCGGGCCGCAACTGGCGGGCGTTGACAGCGCCAGCGATTACCCCGAAGCGGCGCGCACGCTGCCGCGTGTCGGCGATTACAGCCGCATCCACTTCGAGCGCATCCTGGCGTTGAAGCCGGATCTGGTCATCGTCTGGGTCGGCGGCAACCGCGCGGCGGACATCCACGGCCTGAAAAAAATGGGCCTGCCTGTGCTGCACACCCAGGCCACCCGGCTCGACGACGTGGCGCGCCTGCTGCGCCTGATCGGGCAGGCGAGCGGACATGCCGCGGCGGGGGAGGCGGCGGCGCGGGCGTATTCCTCGCGGCTGGCCGCACTGCAGGTGCGGGTCACGCAGAAACCGCCGCTGAGCGTGTTCTATCAGGTATGGGATCGTCCGCTGATGACGGTGGGCGGCACCCACTGGATCAACGATGCGCTGGCGCTGTGCGGCGCGCGCAATGTTTTTTCCGACCTGCGCGCGGCCTCGCCGGTGGTGTCGCGCGAGGCAGTGCTCAGGCGGGCGCCGGAACTGATCGTGGGCGGCAGCGACGCGCCCGACCTGCGCCGCCCGTGGCAGCGCTTTGCCAGCCTGCCGGCGGTGAAAAATGATGCGTTTGTGCAGGTGGACGCGGACTTGCTGCATCGGCCCACGCCGCGTCTGATCGAGGGCGTGGCCGAGCTGTGTGCGGCCTTGCAGCCTTATGTCCGGTGACGGCCGTCGCCCGGCTTGCGGTTGGGACAGTTTTCCTTGATGCAGTCGGCGTAGATCTGCAGCGAATGGTCGTGGATGGCGAAGCCGCGTTCCTTGGCGATGCGAGTCTGGCGCTTTTCGATTTCGCTGTCGTAAAACTCCTCGACCTTGCCGCACTGCAGGCAGACCAGATGGTCGTGGTGATCGCCATGGTTGAGTTCGAACACAGCCTTGTCGCTGTCGAAATGGTGGCGGATCAAAAGCCCGGCCTGCTCGAACTGGGTGAGCACGCGGTAAACCGTGGCGAGGCCAATGTCCTGGCCTTCGTCGGACAGCAGGCGGTACACCTCTTCTGCCGTCATGTGGCGCTTGTCGCTTTGCTCGAACAGATCGAGGATTTTCAGGCGCGGCAACGTGGCTTTGAGACCGATGCTCTTGAGATCGGATGGATTGCTCAATGGGGTCTCCAGAATGGGAACACGAATACGCTATGATACGTTTTTTTCCACCCGCCCCAACCCTTTCGGGTTCCTGACCATGCGTCATTTCCTGATTTCCGCCCTGCTACTAAGTCTGGTTTCCGGGTGTTCCAGCGTCAATATCGGCCCCCACCGAATCGATGTGCAACAGGGCAATGCGCTCGACCAGGAAAACGTCGCCCGCCTGAAACCCGGCCTCAACCGTTCGCAGGTCCGCTTCCTGCTGGGAACGCCGCTGGTGGTTGATCCATTCCGCACCGATCGCTGGGATTACGTGTACGTGTATTACAAGGCGGGCAAGCTGGCCGAGCAAAAGCGCATCACGCTGTTTTTCGAGGGTGACACGCTGGCGCGCATCGAAGGCGATCTGCCTGAGCCGGTGGCGCAACCGTCGCCCCCTGCAGCCGAGCCCAGGACCGAGGCGCAGCCCGCACCGGTCACCCCGCCGCCACCAGCAACGACGGCCGATCCGGTAGTTCAGCGCGAACCGGTCGCCCCGCCTAAGCCGGCGGCTGCGGCCCTTGCACCTGCGGCAGTGGCACGAGCCGAACCGGCTCCACACCCGGCGGCGCCTGAAACCAGCGTCGTGCCGGCGCTGCCCAGCCCGAAAAACGCCCCGGCTTATGTTGGCCCGCGCCCGTCTGCCGAGTTGAGCCTGAAGCCCGAAACCAACGTCGCGCAAATCAAGCCGGACGTTATTCCGGCTTTTCCCGGAACGGAATTGGCGCCTGTCGGCAGCGACGCCCCGGTACTGAAGTCATTGAATGAGTGGGCATCGGCCTGGTCGCGGCGCGACGAGGAGGCTTATTTTTCGGCTTACGACCCCCGCTTCGTTCCGCAGGATGGGGGCAGCCGAACCGATTGGGAGAGACGCCGCCGGCTGCTGTTCGGCGCAGCGAAAAACATCGAGGTCAAAATCGATTCGCCGTCGATCAATCGAACAGAAGAAGGTACCGTCATGGTGACCTTCAACCAGTTTTACCGATCGGGCAACTACCGCGATGCGGTGGTCAAGCAGTTGCACATGGTTGAACGTGACGGCCGTTGGTTGATCGTCGAGGAAAAGGTGTTGTCGATTCTGCGTGGTGCCAAGCCATGACCGTGCAGACTGCGATTGCCGGCGTGTCCGGCCGCATGGGACGTGCCCTGCTCGAAGCGGTGGCGGCCGATGCCGGCTGCGCGCTGTGCGCGGCCATTGACCGGCCTGGCAGCCCGCTGGTGGGTCAGGATGCCGGCGCGGCCTGGGGCGCGGCCAGCGGGGTAGCCGTGACCGATCAGCCCACCGCAGCTTTGCGGGGCGCGCAGGCCCTGATCGACTTCACCCGTCCCGAGGCGACCTTCGGCTATCTCGATGCCTGCGTTGCGGCCGGCGTGCCGCTGGTGATCGGCACCACCGGCTTCGACGAGGCCGGCCGCGCGCGCATCGCGGCGGCGGCGCAGCAGATTCCGATCGTGTTCGCGCCCAACATGAGCGTGGGCGTGAACCTCCTGATGAAGCTGGCCGAGCTCGCCGCCCAGGTGCTGCAGGACGGCTACGACATCGAGATCATCGAGGCGCACCACCGCCACAAGGTCGATGCGCCGTCCGGAACCGCGCTCGGCCTGGGGCAGGCCGTCGCGCGCGCCATCAACCGCGATCTCGCCAGCTGCGCCGTGTACGGGCGCGAGGGCGTCACCGGCGAGCGCGACCCCAAAACCATCGGTTTTGCCACCGTGCGCGGCGGCGACATTGTCGGCGACCACACGCTCTTGTTCGCCGGCATCGGAGAGCGCGTCGAGCTCACCCACAAGGCCAGCAGCCGCGCCACCTTCGCCCAGGGCGCGCTGCGGGCCGCCAAATGGTTGCAGGGCCGCGCGCCCGGTCTGTACGACATGCGCGACGTGCTGGATCTGAATTAACCGCTCGCCACAGGAATCCACCATGAATGCCGTCAAGGTCTACAGCACCGGCACCTGCCCCATCTGCGTCAAGGCCAAGGCCTTCCTCGACAAGCGCGGCATCGGTTACGACGAAGTCCGCATCGACCTCGACCGCGAGGCGATGAAGGAATTCGCGGTCGTCACCCGCGGCGCGCGCACCGTGCCGCAGATCGTCGTCGACGGCACCTGCATCGGCGGTTTCACCGAGTTGACCGAGCTCGACATGGACGGCGGACTGGATCACCTCCAGCCCTGATCCGGGCGGGGAAAGGCCCGCTCAAGCGTCGTCGAGCAAGCGTCGTCGAGCATTGAAGACAGGCGCCAGTTCGGCTACAATTGCGCCATTCAAGTTCAGGCGGGTTCGCGCAAGCGGCTCGCCTGAATTTTGTCACCTGCGCCACACGCTCATTTGTCTTGCGGAGTATTCCTTGTCACGTGCCCAGCCCGCCATCCTTGTTCTAGCTGACGGTTCGGTTTTTCGCGGCCTGGCCATCGGCGCCGACGGCATCACGACCGGTGAGGTGGTATTCAACACCTCGCTGACCGGTTATCAGGAAATCCTCACCGATCCCTCGTATTCGCGTCAGATCGTGACGCTGACCTATCCCCACATCGGCAACACCGGCATCAATACCGAGGACGTCGAGGCAGACCGCATCCACGCCGCCGGCCTGGTGGTGCGCGACGTGCCGCGCCTGCATTCCAACTTCCGCGCCGGGTCTTCGCTGCCCGATTACCTCAAGAGCCAGAACGTCGTGGCGATTGCCGACATCGACACGCGGCGGCTGACGCGCATCCTGCGTGAAAAGGGAGCGCAAAGCGGCTGCATCATGGCCGGTGCGGTGGACGAGGCGAAGGCGCTCGAGGCCGCGCGCGCCTTCCCGGGTCTGGCGGGCATGGATCTGGCCAAGGTAGTGAGTGCGCCGGCGGCGTACGAATGGAACGAGACCGAATGGAAGCTGGGGCGTGGCTATGGCAAGTTGAGTGCGCCGCGCTTCCATGTGGTGGCCTTCGATTACGGCGTCAAGCTCAACATCCTGCGCATGCTGGCCGAGCGTGGCTGCCGCCTGACTGTGCTGCCCGCTACCGCTACGGCGGCGGAGGCGATGGCGCTGAAACCGGACGGTATTTTGCTATCCAACGGCCCCGGTGATCCGGAGCCGTGCGATTACGCGATCCAGGCGATCGCCGAACTGGTGGCAGCGAAGATCCCGACCTTCGGCATTTGTCTCGGCCACCAGCTGCTGGCGCTCGCGTCGGGCGCCAAGACCGTCAAGATGAAGTTCGGCCACCACGGCGCCAACCATCCGGTCAAGGACCTCGACAGCGGGCGGGTGGCGATCACCAGCCAGAACCACGGCTTCGCGGTGGACCCGGCGACCCTGCCCGCCAACCTGCGTTGCACCCATGTCTCGCTGTTTGACGGCTCGCTGCAGGGCATCGCGCGCACCGACGTGCCTGCCTTCAGCTTTCAGGGCCATCCTGAAGCCAGTCCCGGCCCGCACGACGTGAGCTATTTGTTCGACCGATTTATCAAGCTGATGGCCGATCACGCCGGAGCACACTGATCATGCCCAAGCGCACTGACCTTAAAAGCATTCTCATCATCGGCGCCGGCCCCATCGTCATCGGGCAGGCGTGCGAGTTCGACTATTCCGGCGCGCAGGCCTGCAAGGCGCTGCGCGAGGAGGGCTACAAGGTCATCCTCGTCAACAGCAACCCGGCGACGATCATGACCGACCCGGATATGGCCGATGTCACCTACATCGAGCCGATTTCCTGGCAGGTGGTCGAGAAGATCATCGCCAGGGAGCGCCCCGACGCGCTGCTGCCGACCATGGGCGGCCAAACCGCGCTCAACTGCGCGCTCGATCTGGCTCGCCACGGCGTGCTGGAAAAATACGGCGTCGAGATGATCGGCGCGTCGAAGGAAGCCATCGACAAGGCGGAAGACCGCGAAAAGTTCAAGGCCGCGATGACCAGGCTGGGCCTCGGCTCGGCGCGCTCGTCGATCGCCCACAGCCTGGAAGAGGCGCTGCAGGTGCAGGCCGCGCTGGGTTTTCCGTCGATCATCCGGCCCTCGTTCACCATGGGCGGCTCGGGCGGCGGCATCGCATACAACCGCGATGAATTCATCGCCATCTGCGAGCGCGGTCTGGAAGCCTCGCCCACCCACGAACTCCTGATCGAGGAATCGCTGCTCGGCTGGAAAGAATACGAGATGGAGGTGGTGCGCGACCGCAAGGACAATTGCATCATCGTCTGCTCGATCGAGAACTTCGACCCGATGGGCGTGCACACCGGCGACTCCATCACCGTGGCGCCGGCGCAGACGCTGACCGACAAGGAATACCAGATCATGCGCAACGCCAGTCTTGCGGTATTGCGCGAGATCGGCGTCGACACCGGCGGTTCCAACGTGCAATTCTCCATCAACCCGGAAGACGGGCGCATGGTGGTGATCGAGATGAACCCGCGCGTGTCGCGATCAAGCGCGCTGGCGTCCAAGGCGACCGGCTTCCCGATTGCCAAGGTGGCGGCCAAGCTGGCGGTCGGCTACACCCTCGACGAGTTGCAGAACGATATCACCGGCGGCGCGACCCCGGCCTCGTTTGAACCGTCGATCGATTATGTGGTGACCAAGATCCCGCGCTTCGCGTTCGAGAAATTCCCGCAGGCCGACGACCGCCTGACCACCCAGATGAAATCGGTGGGCGAGGTGATGGCGATGGGCCGCAGCTTCCAGGAATCGCTGCAGAAAGCCCTGCGCGGACTGGAAGTCGGCGCCGATGGTTTCGACCCCAAGACCACCGACCAGGAAGAGATCGAAGCCGAGCTGATGTCGCCCGGCCCCGAGCGCATCTGGTACGTGGGCGACGCGTTCCGCGTCGGCATGAGCCTGGAGGAAATCCATGCGGTGTCGAAGATCGATCCCTGGTTCCTCGACCAGATCCAGGGCCTGATCGAGATGGAAACCTCGCTGGCGGGTCGGGCGCTGACCGATCTCGGGCGAGACGAACTGCGCCAGCTCAAGCGCGCCGGTTTCTCCGACCGCCGCCTGGCCAAGCTTCTGAACACCGACCAGCACGCGGTGCGCGCGCGCCGCAACGAGCTGGCGCTGCACCCCGTCTACAAGCGGGTCGACACCTGTGCGGCCGAGTTTGCCACCCAAACCGCTTACATGTACTCGACCTACGAGGAAGAGTGCGAGGCGCACCCGACCGACGCGAAGAAAATCATGGTGCTGGGCGGCGGGCCGAACCGCATCGGTCAGGGCATCGAATTCGATTACTGCTGCGTGCATGCCGCGCTGGCGCTGCGCGAGAACGGCTTTGAGACCATCATGGTCAACTGCAACCCGGAGACCGTGTCGACCGACTACGACACCTCCGACCGCCTCTACTTCGAGCCGCTGACGCTGGAAGACGTGCTGGAAATCGTGCGCATCGAGAAGCCCTGGGGCGTGATCGTGCAATACGGCGGGCAGACGCCGCTGAAGCTGGCGCGTGATCTGGAACGAAATGGCGTGCCCATTATCGGCACCAGCCCCGACATGATCGACGCCGCTGAAGACCGCGAGCGTTTCCAAAAGCTGCTGAACGACCTGGGTCTGCGCCAGCCACCCAACGCCACGGCACGCACCGAAGCCGAAGCGCTGGAGAAGGCCGAAGCCCTGGGCTACCCCCTGGTGGTGCGCCCCAGCTACGTGCTGGGTGGGCGGGCCATGGAAATCGTGCACGAGCAGCGCGACCTGGAACGCTACATGCGCGAGGCCGTCAAGGTCAGCCACGACTCGCCCGTGTTGCTGGACCGCTTCCTGAACGACGCCATCGAATGCGACGTGGACTGCCTGCGCGACAACCAGGGCCAAACCCTGATTGGCGGCGTGATGGAGCACATCGAGCAAGCGGGTGTGCACAGCGGCGACTCCGCCTGTTCGCTGCCCCCTTACTACCTGAGCAAGGCCACCGTGGACGAGCTCAAGCGCCAGTCCGCCGCCATGGCCGCTGGCCTGAACGTGGTGGGCCTCATGAACGTGCAGTTCGCCATTCAGGAGGTGGATGGCCAGGACGTGATTTATGTGCTGGAAGTCAACCCCCGCGCCAGCCGCACCGTGCCGTTTGTGTCCAAGGCCACGGGCATTCAGCTGGCCAAGGTGGCCGCGCGTTGCATGGCGGGGCAGTCGCTGGCCTCGCAAGGGGTGACCCAGGAGGTCACGCCGCCTTACTTCAGTGTGAAAGAGGCCGTGTTCCCGTTCGTGAAGTTTCCGGGCGTGGACACCATCCTCGGCCCGGAAATGAAGTCCACCGGTGAGGTCATGGGGGTGGGCAAAACCTTTGGCGAAGCCTTTGTGAAGAGCCAGCTGGGTGCCGGCACCCGGCTGCCACGCTCGGGCAAGGTGTTCATCTCTGTCAAGAACAGCGACAAGGCCCGTGTGGTGGAGGTGGCGCGCGGCCTGGTGGCACAGGGCTTTGAGGTGATCGCCACCAAGGGCACGGCCCAGGCCATTGCGGACGCCGGTGTGGCTTGCAGCACCGTGAACAAGGTCACCGAAGGCCGCCCCAACATCGTGGACATGATCAAGAGCGACGAAATCGCCATGGTCATCAACACCGTGGAAGAGCGTCGCAATGCCATTGTGGATTCGCGCTACATTCGCACCTCGGCGCTGCTGGCGCGGGTCACCACCTTCACCACCATTTCAGGCGCGGAAGCCGCCGTCGAGGGCATGAAGGCCATGGACACCCTGGATGTGATTTCCGTGCAGGAAATGCACGCCCAGCTGCGAGCCTGACGGACTTGTCTGAGGTCTGAGCCCCATGGCACACTGACCCCATTGTTGAAACTTGCCCCCCTGCACACCAGGGGTGCTGACCGCCACCGCGGGAGCCGCCGGTGGCGGTTTGCCTTTTTGAACGGAGAAACACAATCATGGCCACCATTCCCGTGACCAAGCGCGGTGCCGAAGCACTGAAGGCCGAGCTGCACAAGCTCAAAACCGTGGACCGTCCCTGGGTCATCAACGCGATTGCCGAGGCCCGTGCACAAGGTGACCTGAGCGAGAACGCCGAATACGACGCCGCCAAGGACCGCCAGGGTTTCATTGAAGGCCGCATCGCTGAAATCGAAGGCAAGCTGTCTTCTGCG
>CAMTWC010000074.1:0-8040 GCA_947085345.1 uncultured Gammaproteobacteria bacterium
AGACGCTGTTCGCCCAACTCATGGATTTCCTGCCATGGACGGCCTTCGCCCGGTACGTTGCGCGTTACGGTGGCGACAAGGGGGTTCGCACGCTGGCTTGCGCGGAACAGTTCCGGGTCATGGCCTTCGCTCAGCTGACCTGGCGGTTTCGTCCTCCTGGATCGGGAACACCATTTTCCCGCCCTCCAGCCAGGGCTGCCAGGAACTGTCCACCGAGCCGCCGGGATTGTGCTTGTGCATCAGGAAGCAGGTTTCGGCCAGGATGCTGGCCGAATAACTGTAGCCGGCCGCCTTCCGGGCGCAGAATTCCAGGAACTGCCGACTCAGGCTCGAAGAACACCGTGTCGCCGATTTCGTTTTCCAGGGCGTTGATGTCGGTGTGGAAAAACAGGCGCGGCTCCAGCGGCCTGTCGGAAAGGTTCTGCACCCATACCTGCCGCAACAGGATGTTCTTCTCGTAATCGACCGCATCGTTGAAGTGAAGCCGCTGCGGCAGTCTGGGATGGGATGCGGTCACCGCGGTGACCAGGGTGTCCGGTACATAGGTCCGCTCCAGCTTCCAGTTGTGACGGTCAAGCCAGGAGAATTCCCCGGCGAGCCACAACACCGAAGCGCCAGGGGTGGCCAAGCGCATGATTTTCCTTGCCGACCCGGGGTAATAGAAGTCCCGTATCTGGTAGTCCAGATCGAAGCTGGCGAGCAGGCTGCCATTGCCGATGGGAGATCGCGCGGCATGTGCTCTCATCCCCCATTGCCTGATTAATAAATCATGGACAAGCGATGCCGTTGGCAAGCGTTCCTCGGCAGCCGGAACGCACCGGCCCATTTCGGGCAGGCGGGCCGGGGTAAAGAAAATTTTGGCGCCACGAAAACTGGCGGCAATTCGTACCTTGTCTTTTGATCGTCAGATGCTATAAACCGGTCCCCACCAGCTTTTAAGGGATACAATGATGCGTAACACGATGCTGATACTGTTATTTGCCGGGCTGTTTTCTACTACCGTTCAGGCCCTTGACGACACCATTACAGTCAAGCTTCAGGCGCAGAACAACTCGGGGCAAAACGGCGTCGCAACCTTGATACCGGAAGGGGACAAGACCAAGGTGGTGATCGAGATTCCCAACGCGCCAACCGGCGTTGCCCAGCCCGCACACATCCATCTGGGAACCTGCGACAAGCTGGACAAGGCGCCGAAGTGGAACCTGGAAGCCGTCAAGGGCGGACGATCCGTCACCATGGTTCCCGTGTCGCTGGATACCATCCTGAAAGACAAGACGGCGATTAACATTCACAAGAGCGCGGCAGAGGCGCAGATTTATGTTTCCTGCGGAAACATCATCGGGGTGATGTAGCAGCCTGGGGGACAGGGGCGCGGGGAAGGGCGGCGCCTTGCCGCGGTGTTCCAGCGTCTGGCCGCCTACCTTCCCACCGCCAGATGATTGATCACCCTGTCCACGGCGAACAGGCCCCAGGCGTCCTGTTCGGCCCGGTTTTTTTCCGCTTCGGAGCCGACCAGCCCTTCCAGCGTGACCACGTAATTGCGGGTGAGGATGCGGATCTGCTCGGGGTGGGGGATCATCGGGTCCATTTCCAGCACCAGCGAGAGGGCATCGCTGACCTCGTCGTCGTTGTCCTGCTCCGGCGGTTGCACTTCCAGTGCATTTACCACGTCGCGACAGCCCGGCACCCACCATGCCAGCGCGCCTGCCATGCGTTTGTGCGAAAGGCTGATGACCCAGCCGTCCAGCGTCACCACCCCATCCTTTACCGAGACCAGAAGGTCGCCGCTGGCATCGTCCCCGCCGGCTTCCTGCAAGGTGAGCGTCTCGCCCTTCCTGATCACGCGCAGCGTGCAGTTCTTCAGTTCGCGCGCGTCCAGCAACAAGGCCGTGAGGGAGTCCAGAATCGCGCCGTCACCCCTGGGTTCAGACGGCGCCACGCGCATCCGATCGACCACCCCGCGCACCGATGGTGTCGCCCCCGCGAATTCAAGAACGAGTTTTTTCGCGGCGATGCTCCCGACATCGCCTTCCAGGATCAGAACGCTGTCATCGGTCAGGCCGATCTGAAGGGGCCAGCGATGCAGGTTGATGCGCGGTTCACGCTCGAGCGCAGCCCAAAGCGTCTTGAGGACGGGATTTCCATTTTGCATGTCGGGGTACCTCCCCGTTCAACATAGCATACGCGCCTATCCTGTGCCCCTCGGAGCGGCTGCCGCGCGGCAACCGGGCCGGTCCGAAAGCGATGCCAGCCGTGCCGTTCACCCAGCCTGGATCAAGGAACGGTGCGCCCCCCCGCCGAGCGGTTTGCCGGATTCACGCAAGCACACACGGCCGCAACACTCCCCCGGAAGAATGCGTCCTGCGACATGGCCGTGTCGCACTGCCTTTTTTCAATCCGTTCTGGGAGAATGATCCAATGAAGCAAAGCACGCTTGTCCTGACGCTGGCCGCCGCCTTCGCGGTCCATGCCCACGCGGGTTCCGTCGTCGACGGTCCCATGTCCTTCAATCCCATTCCCGGCTCCGCCTACGGCATGGAAAACGATGCCGACATCGCCACCACCCCCTGGGTCATTCCCGGCGGCTACGTCCAGTCCATCGTCTCCGACGAGACCAGCCTCGACCTCTATGTCGCCAACGACTGGCACGACATGAATACCGTCAACGAGACCGGCAAGCACGCCGGCCGCTATATGTACCGCACCCACGAAGTGCGCGGCGGCGCCATCGGCAACGACGGCAACTCCGCACGGATTGACGGCGGCAGCGGCGGCGCCGTGACCGTGGTCGACCTGGAAACCGGCATCACCAAGGAAGTAGGCGGCCGTGCCGACTGGGAAGCGCTGGACGGCATCGTCTGGACGCCCTGGCAGACCATCCTGTTCGCCGAAGAGGCCGGCACGACCGCGCGCCCGGACCCGGATGCGCCCAATGCCACCAGCGGCCTGGTGTATGAACTCAAGCTGGACAAGCATGACCCGATGTCGGCCGAGCGCGTGGGCGTGCGCCCGCTGCTTGGCGCGCTGGCCCACGAAGGCATCGAGATCGATGCCGAAGGCAATGTCTACGTCATCGACGAAGACCGCAGGGGGTCCATCTACAAGTTTGTCCCGGACAACTACGGCGATCTCTCCAGTGGCCAGCTGTACGCCCTGAAAGTGATGAACGGCGCCAAGACCGGTGCCGCCGAGTGGGTTGCCCTCGACATGGCCCAGGCCCAGATCCGGGCACACGCGGCCGCGACCGCCGTCGGTGCCACCGAATACTGCCGTCCCGAAGACATCGAGCGCATCGACGGCACCCTGTACGTGGCGCTGACCTGCGAGGACGTCGACAACGCCGCCAACACCAGCGGCCGCGGCGCGGTCATGGCCGTCCAGCTGGGCGAGAAACCGGTCGTCAGCTACGTTGTTGCTGCCGGCAAGAACGCGCCGGTGGAGAACCAGGCTGCCGGCATCACCGGCTTCAAGGGTCCGGACAACCTGGCCAATGGCCCCGACGGCAAGCTGTGGATCGTGGAAGACAACGCCTTCAGCGACATCTGGGTGTACGACCCGCGTTCCAAAGATGCCAATGGCGACGGCTACAAGGATGGCGTCTATCTGTTCGCCTCGCTGAAGGACAAGCCGGCCGAAGGCACCGGCATCTACTTCGGCAGGGATCCGCACACCCTGTTCGTCAACGTGCAGCATTCCGGCACCGGCAATGACAAGACCATGGCCATTACCAGGCAGCGCAATGACCACCACAAGCATCACAACGACTAAGAATGGATGAAGGGCGTTGATTCGCCCCTCAGGTTCGCCCCCTCCCGGTTTTCCGGCAGGAGGTTCTTATTTCGGCTCCTCCCGGATTTTTCCGCCGAACAGCAGCGCCCGCATCCGCTCACGCTCTTCTGCATCCGGCAGCGCGGCGGCCTCCGGTGCTGCCGGGGAACCCGCGCGACGGGGATGGAAGGACGGCGTGGCCGACCAGTCGGCGCGGCCATCGCAGTCAAAGCTCAGCAGGGCATAGGTTTCATTGACCACGGCCTCGGGTTCGTCCGCTCGCAGGCGCACATACCATTCCGCCAGGCGCAGGGTTTTGCCGGCGAACTGCGGCGTGGCGGCCTCGCCGCGCGCCAGCGCCACGTACACGCGGTGCGGCAGCGGGTGGACCGCGCCGTGTTCGTCGAGCAGGAAGGCGTAAGACGCGTGATGCGCCGTAACCGGCGTCAGCGCGGCTTGCCGCCTGCGGTACTCGGTGAGCAGCGAATCGAGCAGCGTCAGCATCTCGTCGAAGGCCTCGCGCGCCGACTCGTTCCGCACCTGATCCAGCCTCAGGATCAGGTCCGCGTGCAGCGTATCCAGCACCTCCAGCGCGCCTTCAAGCCTGAACCGCTCGCTGGCGATGGCTTGCCGCGATCGATGCGGCCTGGCTTGTTCCTGCATGTTCTCGCCTTCTGTTCGTTCATACCGGGGTGGCCGGCTGGCGGGTGCGTGCACACCGCCAGCGTCAGCAGACGGGACCCGAAAGACAGCAGCAACGGCTTCACTCATTTATAGGTCCCGTACGAGCACTCCACCAGGGCGCAGCTTGTCGCGTGGAGGCGCGCCTATACTGGAAACATCTGAAAAAAGGGGCTTTGCATCTATGGCTGATTCACCCTCGCTGCACCCATCCCACAAACCTGCACGCCGGCATGACGCCGTGCGACCGTTCCCGTTTCATGGGGTGAGGGGATGAGCATGCTCGACGACTACATCCACGAACCGCGCGTCGCCTACTTTTCCATGGAGATCGCGCTGCGCAACGAGATCCCGACCTACGCCGGCGGCCTCGGCGTGCTGGCCGGCGACACCATCCGCTCGGCCGCCGATCTGGCGCTGCCGCTGGTGGCGGTGAGCCTGGTGAGCCGCGCCGGCTATTTTCGCCAGGAGTTCGATGACCAGGGCCGTCAGGTCGAGTATGCCGCCTTGTGGGATCCGCGCGAATGGGCCAAGCCCCTGGATGCCAAGATCGCGGTAGCGATCGAGGGCCGCCCAGTGTGGATCAGCGCGTGGTTGTATGTGCTCGAGGGCCATATGGGCGGCCGCCAGCCGGTGTTGCTGCTCGACACCGACCTCGACGAGAACCGGCCCGAAGACCGCGAGATCACCCATTATCTGTATGGCGGAGACGAGGCCTACCGGTTCAAGCAGGAGATCGTGCTCGGCATCGGCGGGGTGCGCCTGCTGCAAGCGCTCGGTTTCGAAATCCGCCAGCACCACATGAACGAAGGACACTCCGCACTGCTCGGCCTCGAACTGCTGCGGCGCTATGGCTATCCGCCCGAGGACCTGCGTCCCGGCGAGCCGCACTACGACTTGCCGCGGGTGCGCGCACTGTGCAACTTCACCACCCATACGCCGGTCGAGGCAGGCCATGACCGGTTTTCCTACGAACTGGTGCAGCGGATGCTCGGCAACGCTATCGACCTGGCAACGCTGAAACATCTCGGCGGCGAGGACAGCCTCAACATGACGCGGCTCGCACTCAACCTGAGCGAGTACGTGAACGGCGTGGCCGAGCGCCATGCCGAAGTGTCGAAGACGATGTTCCCGGGCTACCGGGTGCATGCCATCACCAACGGGGTGCACCCGTTCACCTGGACGAGCGAGCCCTTCCGCATGCTCTACGACCATTACCTGCCGAGCTGGTGCCACGAACCCGAACAGCTGGTGCGCGCTGACTGCTGCCTCCCCGACGGCGTCATCCGCGAGGCGCATCAGCAGGCCAGGCAAGCGCTGATCGAGCGGGTGCGCGCACGCACAGGAGTCAGCCTGAATCCTAAGACGCCGATCCTCGGCTTTGCCCGGCGCATGACCGCGTACAAGCGCCCCGATCTGCTGTTCGCCGACCTCGATCGCCTGCAGGCGATCGCCCGGCAGCATCCCTTCCAGATCGTGCTCGCTGGCAAGGCCCATCCGCAAGACATCGGCGGCAAGCAGCTGATCGAGCAACTGCACGCCTATGCGCATGCGCTCGAAGGCGTCGTCCCGCTGGTCTATCTGCCCGACTACGACATGGAGACCGCCCAGGCGCTGGTGGCCGGCGTCGACATCTGGCTCAACACGCCGTTGCGCCCGTTCGAGGCGTCCGGCACCAGCGGCATGAAGGCGGCGTTCAACGGGGTGCCGAGCCTGTCGATCCTGGACGGCTGGTGGATCGAGGGCTGCATCGAGGGTGTGACCGGCTGGGCGATCGGCAATTCCACGGGCGCGGACGACGGCGACGCGCGCGCCCTTTACGACAAGCTCGAACAGGTGGTGCTGCCGCTCTACTACGGCGACCAGAACGACCCCGGCGGCTGGCTCAGGGTCATGAAGGGCGCGATCAGCAAGAATGCGTCGTACTTCAACAGCCACCGCATGATGCGCCGCTACGGCACCGAGGCTTACATCCGCTGAATCGCGAGCGGCCCAAGGCGGTCATTCGATCCTCCCGCATCTCCCCACCGCTCTCTCACCCTTTGTTGGCGCTGCCTTTGTGCCGCCAGTCCCCAGGCGCACCGGCCAGTTTAGGGTTCGTCCCGGCCGCAAAGCGCCTGCCGCCCATCCGCCCCGTAGCCGGAAGGCAGGGGTGCCGCCGGCTCGGCCAGCCAGGCGGCCAGGTCATCCAGCACCATCCTGGCTCCAAGGTCGCGGGTGAGCATGTGGTAGCCGTCGGGGTAGATGGCGACCCGGGCCGAGGAAGCCAGGGTAGCGAGCATCCGGCAGGTGGGGCGCCGCGGGATGATCTCGTCACGCTCGCCATAGAGGACCAGGGCGGGCGCCGTCAGCCCGGGCGCGGCGGCAAGCGCCCGGTCCATCAGGTTGGTCATACCCCACAAGGCGTCCGCCCGGGCCTCCTTGAGCATCAGGGGATCCTTGCCCAGCGCGCGCAGCATCGCCTCGTTGTCGGAAGCGGTGATGCCCAGTCCGCGGCCGGAGAGCCGCAATCCCGGGACGCTGTGCGCCAGCAGCCACAGCGCGGCACGCTGCAGCAGGTTCATGGTCGCCCGGCCCCACACCGCAGCGGCCGCCAGCACCGTCCCGTCGGCCGCTGCGGGCGTCTCGGCGAGGACGCTCATGGCCACCGCGCCCCCCATGCTCTCCCCCAAGAGATAGAGCGGACGGCCAGGGTACGCCTGGCGCAGCAGTGCCGCCACCGTCCTGGCGTCGTCCACGAGAAGCGCCGAGCCGGGCCAGATGCCGCGCTGGGCGGTGGCGCCGAATCCGCGCTGGTCGTAGGCATAGGTGGCAATGTCCCGGGCGGCGAGGAAGGTCCCCACCTCGGCGAAGGCCTGCCTGTAGTCGTTGAAGCCATGCAGGGCAAGAACGACTGCGCGGGGCGCCCCTAGCGGCCGCCAGACGCTCAAGGGCAGCGCTGCGCCGTCGGCGGCGACCACGCGGTCGGCCTCCAGGCGCGGGGCGGTCGGGCGCTCCCCGCGCAGCTGCACCAGGGGGGTGGCGCAGCCGGCCAGCCACGCCAGCAACACCAGGATGAATCCGAACCTGACGGTCACTGGACCGGCTCCTGTCCGTGGTCGTAGAAGGCGAGTTCCCAGAGGCCGGAGGTCAGGTCGTGGCGGACGATGCAGGTCGCGCCGTCCTCGCCCAGGAGCTTGAAGCAGCGGTGGTCCCGCCCGTCCCACCTGTCCACGAGCGCTTTCACTGCCACACGCGTCACACCGAAATGCAGGGCATGGGGCATGGGCCCGCCGCCATGGCCCGGCTGGCAATCGATCACGATAGGAAAGGGCATGGCCGTCTCCTCCCTATTTCGCTCGTCGAGCGTCGGCGCTGGTCGCCATTGAAGCCTGCGCAGCGCCCACTGGTGGGCACGCAAGCTGGTCGAGTTGGGCCACGATGTACGGCTCCTGGCTCCCAGGAGCGTGTGGCCCTTCGTGCTGCGTAACAAGACCGATGCGGCCGACGCGCGTGCCATCTGGACGGCGGCGCAACAACCCGATGCACGTTTCGTGGCGGTGAAGTCCGAGACTCAGCAAGCGATCCTGGCGTTGCACCGCCTGCGTGCCC
>CAMTWC010000075.1:0-5415 GCA_947085345.1 uncultured Gammaproteobacteria bacterium
CTCTTCCGATCTGCTACGACGGTTTCTGGGAAATGCACCTGCAACCCTGGGACCTCGCCGCCGGCAGCCTGATCGCGCAGGAATCCGGCGCGCTGGTCGGCAATTTCATGGGCGACGAGGGATTTCTGGAATCCGGCAACATCGTCGCCGCCACCCCGAAAATCTTCGCGCAGATGCTGCGGGTCATCGCCCCGCACCTGCCGCCCGAACTGAAGGTCTGATCCCGACGCCTGCCTATGTCCATCGCCAGGGAGCCCACTGCCCATACCCCGATGATGCAGCAGTACCTGGGCATCAAGGCGCAGCATCCCGACATGCTGCTGTTCTATCGCATGGGCGATTTCTACGAGCTTTTTTACGACGACGCCGAAAAGGCCGCGCGGCTCTTGAACATTACGCTGACCACGCGCGGCGCTTCGGCAGGCGCGCCGATCAAGATGGCCGGCGTGCCCTACCACAGCGCCGAGCAGTACCTGGCGCGGCTGCTGAAGCTGGGCGAATCGGTGGTGATCGCCGAGCAGGTGGGCGACCCCGCCACCAGCAAAGGCCCGGTCGAGCGCCAGGTGGCGCGCATCGTCACACCGGGCACGCTGACCGATTCGGGCTTGCTGGACGAGACGCGCGACACGCTGATTCTGGCCATCGCCCCCGGCATGGTTAACTCAGCGCCGGGAACCGAGACGCTCGGCGTGGCCTGGCTCAATCTTGCCGCTGGGCGCTTCCAGGTCACCGAGATCAATGCCACCGCCCTGCCCGCCCTCTTGGCGCGGGTGCGGCCGGCGGAAATCCTGGCGCCCGACGATTTTGTACTCAACGCCGCGCCTTGCGCGGTGCGCCGGCTGGCGCCGTGGCAGTTCGATACGGCCGGCGCGTCCACCCGCCTGGCGCAACAACTCGGCAGCCGCGACCTCGCCGGCTTTGGCGTGGCCGACCTGCCGCTCGCCATTGCAGCAGCGGGCGCCCTGCTCGACTACATCCAGACCACACAGCGCACCGCGCTGCCGCATATCCAGGCCATCCGCGCCGAGCGCGACAGCGACTTCGTGCAGCTCGACGCCGCCACCCGGCGCAACCTGGAACTCACCGAAACCCTGCGCGGCGAAGCGGCGCCGACCCTGCTGTCGGTGCTCGACACCACCGCCACCGGCATGGGGACGCGTTTACTGAGGCACTGGCTACACCATCCGCTGCGCGACCGCGACATCCTGACCCGGCGGCGCGACGCCATCGGTGTGCTGGCCGAACGGCCGGACACTGCCGCCACCCTCACCCGGTTGCTGAAAAGCTGTGCCGACGTCGAACGGATCAGCGGCCGCATCGCATTGAAGAATGCGCGTCCGCGCGACCTCTCCGGCCTGCGCGACACCCTCGCCCTGCTGCCGGATATCGCCTCCGCCCTGCCCGACGACCGCGCGCGCCTATCGGCCCTGCAAGCCGCGCTCGCCGTGCGTCCCGACTTGCATGAATTGCTTGCGCAAGCCATCCAGCCCGAGCCCGCCAGCGTGCTGCGCGAAGGCGGGGTGATTGCCGACGGCTACGACGCCGACCTCGACGAGCTGCGCGCGCTGACGCGCGATGCCGGCGCCTTCCTGCTGGAACTGGAAACCCGCGAGCGCGTCCGCTCGGGCATCGGCACCCTCAAGGTCGAGTACAACAAGGTGCATGGTTTTTACATCGAGGTCAGCCGCGCGCAGTCGGAAAACGTGCCCGACGATTACCGCCGCCGCCAGACGCTGAAAAACGCCGAGCGCTACATCACGCCGGAACTCAAGGCCTTCGAGGACAAGGCGCTCTCCGCGCAGGACCGCGCGCTGGCGCGCGAGAAGGCGCTGTTCGAAGCGCTGTTGGAGTCGCTGACGCCGCATGTGCCGGACCTGCTTTCGATTGCTGCCGCACTGGCCGAGATCGACGTGCTGGCGAGCCAGGCCGAGCGCGCGGGCACGCTGAGACTCAACGCGCCCGAGTACAGCGAGGAGCCCGGCATCGTCATCCGCGGCGGCCGCCATCCGATAGTCGAGGCGCAGGTGGCGCACTTCATTCCAAACGATGTAAGTCTGACCCGCAGCCGCCAGATGCTGCTGATCACCGGCCCCAACATGGGCGGCAAGTCGACCTACATGCGGCAGGTCGCGCTGGTGACGCTCCTGGCCTGCTGCGGCCTGTGGGTGCCGGCCAGCTCGGCGAAAATCGGCGATGTCGACCAGATTTTCACACGCATCGGCGCCTCCGACGACCTGGCAGGCGGCCGTTCGACCTTCATGGTCGAGATGACCGAGACCGCGCACATCCTGCACAACGCCAGCGCCAACAGCCTGGTGCTGCTCGACGAGATCGGACGCGGCACCTCGACCTTCGACGGCCTCGCGCTGGCGTGGGCGGTGGCGCGCCATCTCGTCACCGCCACCCGCGCGTTCACCCTGTTCGCCACCCACTACTTCGAGCTGACCCAGCTGGCGCAGGAATTCCGCCAGCTCGCCAACGTGCACCTCGACGCCAAGGAGCACGGCGCCGACCTGGTGTTCCTGCACGCAGTGGAGGAAGGCCCGGCCTCGCAAAGCTACGGCATCCAGGTCGCGCGCCTGGCCGGGGTGCCGAGTCCGGTCATCCACGCGGCGCGGCGCCACCTGCGCGAGCTCGAGGACGCCCAGCTGCAGCCCGGCCCGCAGGGCGACCTGTTCGCCGCGCATCTGCCCAACGACGAACCGCCGCCGCATCCCGCGCTCGACCAGCTGCGCGAGCTCGACCCCGACACGCTCACCCCTAAGGCGGCGCTGGATATGCTCTACGCCTTGAAGGCGCTGACGGATACCTCGCCGTGAAAACGCTGCGCCTGGACACGGCCGAACTCGGCCTCGACTTCAACGCCGCATTGAGGCTGGCGACCGCCATCGCCCGGCAGCAGCTGGGCGAGGAAACGATGTTGTTGAGCTGGTACGACCGCGAACGCGATCTGGAGTCACCGGCGGCGTGAGCGAATGCCATGAAGGCTGCGCCATCAAGGGCTCGTGGGACTATGCGCTCAACCGCGGGGCGCGGCTGGCGGTGGAATTCGACGCAGGGCGCTTCTTTTTCTGCTTTCTTTAAGCCTCGGCCGCCACCACCCGAACTGTCTGCCGAAGACACTCCACCGTCTGACTCACCCGAATTTTCGCTGTCTTGCGGCTTTCAGGCCGCCCGTCAACCTTGACGTCGCCGTTGGCGATCATGAGTTTGCCCTGCCCGCCGCTGTCGGCGATGCCGGTGAGTTTGAGCAGGTCGCAGAGGGCGACGTGTTCTCCGCGCAGTTTGAATTCAATGGTGTCCATGCTGCCTACGCCCCGCGTCGCCGCCACAGATAGCGGTAGACAAACCCAGGGTAGGCAAACACCACGAACAGCGAGGCGTTGACCGCGTAGAACTCCCAGTTTTGCCGGTGGATATCGCCGAGCTTGCCTTCCAGCAGCATGGCAATGCCACCGATCACGAAAAACAGCACGACCAGTTCCAGCAGCCGCCAGGCGAAATTCTTGCTGCCCACTTTGGGCTTGGCGACGAAGAAGATGCGCTCGAACAGAAACGGCAGGTTGGCGGCGATGAAGGCCAGGATCAGCAGCAGGGAGGTGGAAAAGTTCACAATGAATCCGAAAAGCCGAGTAACGCCAGAGCAGACCTGCTCTGGCGGAGATGGTTCAGAATGACGCGCCGACGGCGTACACGCACACCGCCATCAACGGCTGCGGCAGGATGCCGAGCGCGAGCACGGCGAGGCCGTTGGCCGACATGATGACACGGGCGTCGGGGCAGGCGGAAATCGCTGCGGTATCGTGCGGGGTGTCGAAGTACATCAGCTTGACGATGCGCAGGTAGTAGAAGGCGCCGATCAGCGAGAACAGCACCGCCGCCACCGCCAGCCACACGTAGCCGATCTCGACCACCGCCTGCAGCACCGACAGCTTGGCGTAGAAGCCGACCGTGGGCGGCACGCCGGCCATCGAGAACATCAGCAGCAGCATCAGGAAGGCCAGCCACGGGCTGCGGCGGTTGAGGCCCCTGAAATCGTCGAGCTGGTCGGCTTCGAAGCCGGCGCGCGACAGCAGCAGGATCATGCCGAAGCCGCCCAGGCTCATCAGGGCGTACACTAGCACGTAGAACATCGCGCTGCCGTAGCCGTTCTGCGAGCCCGCCAGGATGCCGAGCAGCATGAAACCCATGTGCGAGATGGTCGAGTAGGCCAGCATGCGCTTGAGGTTGCTCTGCGCAATGGCCGCGATGTTGCCGACCGCCATCGACAGCACCGCCAGGATCACCAGCATGTCGCGCCATTCGGCCACCTGAGATTCCAGCCCCTGGCCGAGGATGCGCACGACGAAGGCGAAGGCGGCGATCTTGGGGGCGGAACCGATGAATAGCGTCATCGCGGTCGGCGCGCCATGGTAGACGTCGGGCACCCACATGTGGAACGGCACCGCGCCGAGCTTGAACGCGAGCCCGGCGACGATGAAGACGATGCCGAACACCAGGGGAATGCGCAGGTCGGTGCCGTCGGCCAGGATCTGTGCGATGTCGGCCAGCGCCAGCGACCCGGTGACGCCATAGACCATCGACATGCCATAGAGCAGCATGCCGGAGGCCAGCGCGCCCAGCACGAAGTATTTCATCGCCGCCTCGGTCGCCACGCTGGAATCGCGCTGCAGCGCGACCATGGCATACAGCGACAGCGACAGCAGTTCGAGACCCAGATACAGCGTGAGGAAATGGCTGGCCGACACCATCACCATCATGCCCAGCAGCGCAAACAGGGCCAGCACGAAGAATTCGCCCTTGTAGAGCCCGCGCTGCCGCAGGTAGTCGCGCGAATACACCATCACCACTGCGACGCTCAGGTAGAGGAACAGCTTCAGCACGTCCGACAGCGGGTCGTCGACGAAGAGGCCGCCCAGCGCCAGCACCGGCATGGTCGAGAAATCGCGCGCGGTGAGGAAGGCTGCGCCGACCACGGTGGCGAGCGACAGCACATAGGCGATGTAACGCTTGCTGTCGTCGACGGCGGCATCGATCAACAGGATCAGCGACACCATCGCCAGCACGAAAATCTCGGGCAGCGCGGGGGCGAATTGTGTGAGGAAGTCGCTCATCTTGGAACCTTAGGGCAGTTTGCTTTGGGCGACGTGCGCCAACAGGTCGATTACCGACACGTGCATGATGTCGGTGAACGGCTTGGGATAGAGGCCCATGGCCAGCACGAGCACGGCAAGCACGCCGAGGATCAGGGTCTCGCGCGCGTTGAGGTCGGTCATTTCCTCGACGTGCGGGTTGGTGACGTTGCCGAACACGACGCGCTTGTACATCCACAAGGTATACGCGGCCCCCAGGATCAGCGTGGTCGCGGCGATGAAGGCGTACCAGAAGTTCACGCCGGTGGCCGAGAGGATGACC
>CAMTWC010000076.1:0-3536 GCA_947085345.1 uncultured Gammaproteobacteria bacterium
AACACTCTGTCCCTTCACGACGCTCTTCCGATCTAGCTGACCGCAATGCTGGGCAGCGACCTCAAGGGCAAGCGCTTCGCCATGTGGGGCCTGGCGTTCAAGCCGAACACCGACGACATGCGCGAAGCGCCCAGCCGCACCATGCTGGAAGCGCTGTGGGCGATGGGCGCGAGCGTTTCTGCCTACGACCCGGCGGCGATGGAGGAAACCCGCCGCATCTACGGCGAGCGCGCCGACCTCCTGCTGGTCGACAGCCCGATGGACGCGCTGAAGGGCGCCGACGCGCTCTTGATCGTCACCGAATGGAAGGTGTTCCGCAGCCCCAATTTCGACACCATGAAATCGCTGCTGAAGTCGCCGCTGGTGTTTGACGGCCGCAATCTGTACGAGCCGCAGGCGATGCGCGAGATGGGCTTCGACTATTTTCCGATCGGACGCCAGTAAGACATGTACAAGACCATCGAAGACTGCGTCGGCAACACTCCGCTGGTGCGCCTCAAGCGCATGCCGGGTGAGACGTCGAACATCGTGCTGGTCAAGCTCGAAGGCAACAACCCGGCAGGCTCGGTGAAGGACCGCCCGGCGCTGTCGATGATCGAGCGGGCCGAGGCGCGCGGCGAGATCAAGCCCGGCGACACCCTGATCGAAGCCACCAGCGGCAACACCGGCATCGCGCTCGCGATGGCGGCGGCGATGCGCGGCTACAAGATGATCCTCATCATGCCCGAGCACCTGTCGATCGAGCGGCGCCAGACCATGCGTGCCTTCGGCGCCGAGTTGCAGCTGGTCAGCAAGGAAGCCGGCATGGAGGGCGCGCGCGACCTGGCGGTTGCAATGGAGAAGCAGGGCATCGGCAAGGTCCTCGACCAGTTCGCCAACCCCGACAATCCGGAAGCGCACTACCGCACCACCGGTCCGGAAGTCTGGCGCGACACTGAGGGCAAGATCACCCACTTCGTTTCCAGCATGGGTACCACCGGCACCATCATGGGCTGCTCGCGCTACCTCAAGGAACAGAACCCGGCGATCCAGATCATCGGCGTGCAACCTACCGAGGGCGCGCAGATTCCCGGCATCCGCAAATGGCCGGAAGAATACGTGCCGGAAATCTGCGATCCCAGCCGCGTCGACCGCATGATCTATGTCTCCCAGCAGGACGCCGAGGACACCACCCGCCGGCTGGCGCGCGAGGAAGGCATCTTCGCCGGCATCTCGTCCGGCGGCGCGCTGTGGGCGGCGCTGCAGGTGTCGAAGGAAGTCGAAAACGCCGTCATCGTCTCCATCGTCTGCGACCGCGGCGACCGCTATCTGTCGACCGGCGTTTTTCCTGCCTGAGTTGACGGTGCCCCAAGTCGGTGATACTTTGGTGTTACCTTGCTGACAGGAGACCGTCATGACTGCCGCCACCACGCTCAAACTGCCCGAACCGCTCAAGGCGCGGATTGCGCCGCTGGCCGAAGCGGCGGGCAAATCGCCCCATGCCTGGATGATCGAAGCGCTGGAAGAGCGCGTCGCGCAATCCGAGGCCTATGCCGCCTTTGTCGCGGAAGCGCTGGAGGCGGAACAGGAACTGCTGAGGACGGGCGAAGCCTATGCGATGGAAGACGTGCATCGCTATTTGCTGGATAAGCTTGACGGTAAACCCATTAAACGTCCCAAGCCGATCAAGATCTGATCGATGACGGTGGTTGTCTATACCCTGCAAGCACTCGACGATCTGGATCGGCTGGAAGATTTTCTGCTCGAAGCGGATGTGCCAGCCGCAAATCAAACCATTCCCCTTATCATTTCTGCGGTAGAAACCGTGCGCCTGCATCCCAACATCGGCAGGCGGAGCGGAAGCCAGCTGCGCGAGCTTGTCATCTCGCGCGGCAAGACCGGCTACATCGCGCTGTACCGCTACAACGAAATCCGAGATGTGGTGATCGTGCTCGCCATTCGCCATCAGCGCGAGGTCGGGCTATGAACGAAACACCACTGAATAAGCATCTCGCCTGATGGCCAAAACAAAAACGATCTACACCTGCACCGAGTGCGGCGGGCAGTCGCCCAAGTGGCAAGGCCAGTGCCCGGCGTGCAACGCCTGGAACACCCTGGTCGAAACCATCGCCGAGTCGGCCAAGCCGCGCTTCGCCTCGCTGGCGGCGACCAGCACCGTCCAGATGCTGCACGAGGTGGAGGGGAGCGAAGAGTCGCGCATCGCCACCGACATCGGCGAGCTCGACCGCGTGTTGGGCGGCGGCCTGGTGCCGGGCGGTGTGACGCTGATCGGCGGCGACCCCGGCATCGGCAAGTCGACGCTTCTTTTGCAAGCGATGGCGGGCCTGTCCGGCCGCATGAAGACGCTCTACGTCAGCGGCGAGGAATCGGCGCGCCAGGTGGCGCTGCGCGCGCGGCGGCTCAATCTGCCCGAAACCAACCTGCCGGTGCTGCCGGAAATCCGCCTTGAAGCCATCCTCGCGCAACTCACCGACCTGAAGCCCGAGGTCGCGGTAATCGACTCGATACAGACCGTGTATTCGGAAGCGCTGACCTCCGCCCCCGGCTCGGTGGCGCAGGTGCGGGAATGCGCGGCGCAGCTGACGCGCCACGCCAAGCAGACCGGCACCGCGGTCATCCTGGTGGGACATGTGACCAAGGAAGGCGCCATCGCCGGCCCACGCGTGCTCGAACACATCGTCGACACCGTGCTGTATTTCGAGGGCGACACCGGGTCGAGCTTCCGCCTGGTGCGCGCGTTCAAGAACCGCTTCGGCGCGGTCAACGAAATCGGCGTGTTCGCGATGACCGAGAAGGGACTGAAGGGCGTCTCCAACCCCTCTGCGATTTTCCTGTCGCGCCACGGCGAGCCGGTGCCCGGATCGTGTGTGCTGGTGACGCAGGAGGGCACGCGGCCGCTGCTGGTGGAAATCCAGGCGCTGGTCGATTCCAGCCACGCGCCGAGCCCGCGCCGCCTGTCCGTCGGCCTGGAGCAGAACCGGCTCGCCATGCTGCTCGCCGTGCTGCACCGCCATGCCGGCATCGCCTGTTTCGACCAGGATGTGTTCGTGAATGCCGTCGGCGGCGTGAAGATCAGCGAGCCCGCTGCCGACCTCGCGGTGCTTGCCGCCATCGTGTCCTCGCTCAGAAGCCAGCCCCTGCCCGACAAGCTGGTGATGTTCGGCGAAGTTGGCCTCGCCGGCGAAATCCGCCCGGTACAGCGCGGCCAGGAACGCCTCAAGGAAGCCGCCAAGCTGGGTTTCACCCAGGCCATCGTGCCGGCAGCGAACCAGCCCAAGCAGAAAATAGCGGGGATGCAGATTCATGTGGTGCAGCGGCTGGATGAGGCGATTCGGCTGTTCAGGGAAAGCTGAGCGAGCATTGAGGTGTTCGTGACACGATCAGGAGAAAAAATTAGGCTCTTCCGGTAAATCCTACGGAGAAATGGGATGACCGACACCCCTGAAATGCTGTATCTACGCGGTTTTCTGACGACGCGAGCAGGTACAGCATATGGGGGCGGTCATCCCGGCGAAGATTTTGGGGCTTGAGGGGCA
>CAMTWC010000077.1:0-42141 GCA_947085345.1 uncultured Gammaproteobacteria bacterium
GACGCCGGCAGCAAGCTGGTGGACGAGGCCGGCAAGACCATGGACGAGATCGTCAGCTCGGTCAAGCGCGTCACCGACATCATGGGCGAGATCGCGGCGGCCAGCCAGGAACAGAGCTCCGGCATCGAGCAGGTCAACCAGGCCGTGGGCCAGATGGACGACGTGACCCAGCAGAACTCGGCGCTGGTGGAAGAGGCGGCGGCCGCGGCCGAGAGCCTGCAGGATCAGGCGGCCAAGCTGGCCGAGGCGGTGAGCGTGTTCAAGTTGGAAGGCGGCGCGTACCGCCCGCAGGCGGAGCGGCCGGCATTGGGCAACCCGCCGGCGGCGAAGCCGAAGCCCGCGCCCCGGTCGGCGCCGGGCAGGGTGATTGCCGCGCCGAAGAAACGCGCGGCTGCCGGCGGCGGCAGCGAGGAATGGGAAGAGTTCTGACAGCGGGCAGCGGACAGGGGACAGGGGACAGGGGACAGGGGACAGCACCATCCCTGTCGGCTGTCCCCTGAAATGAAAGGAATTTGCAATGCGAACCAATATGCCGGTCACCAATGTCGAGTATGTCCTCAAGGACACGGAAACCGTGGTGTCGAAGACGGACCTGCACGGCAACATCACCTACGTCAACCAGGGCTTCGTCAACATCAGCGGCTTCAGCGAAGCCGAACTGCTGGGGCAGCCGCATAACATCGTGCGCCATCCTGACATGCCGGTCGAGGCCTTCGCGGATTTATGGCGCACCCTCAGGAGCGGCAAGGCATGGACCGGATTGGTGAAGAACCGCTGCAAGAACGGCGATCACTATTGGGTGGAGGCCAATGCCGCGCCCATCATCAAAAACCGAAAAATTGTCGGCTATGCATCAATACGGACCAAACCCAGCCGTGAGGGGGTCCAGGCTGCCGAGAGCGCCTACCGCGCAATCAAGGCGGGCGACAGGACGCTTGAAATTATTGATGGCAAAGCGGTCAGACGTACCCTGATTCAGCGTTGCCGCTTTTTGAAGAACCTTTCGCTCAAGGCGATGCTGGCACTGGCGGCCGGGTCGGCTGGTGCCCTGTTTATGGGAATGGGCATGCTGGCCTGGCTTGCGACAACCGGGGACAGTGAGTCCTATCTGAACTGGCTGATGGTGATTTCGGCAATCGGCGTGCCGATGGCGGGCGTATTCGGTGTGGTGTCCTACCGCAGTGTCGTCATGCCGCTGGAGCGCACCCGGCTGGAAATCGAGCGGATGAGTGCTGGCGATCTGACCGGGCGGATCGTGGCCAGCGGTATCGAGGAACTGGCTCACCTGATGCAATCACTGCGCGTACTGCAAATCAACTTCAAACTGCTGGTTGGGCAGATCAAGGAATCGACCGAGCTGGTGAATGCCGGAGCGCGTGAAATCGCAACGGGGAATGCAGACCTGTCTGGCCGAACCGAATCGCAGGCCTCCTCGCTGGAAGAGACCGCCAGCTCGATGGAAGAGCTCACCAGCACCGTCAAGCAGAACGCCGAGCACGCCCATCATGCCAGCCAGCTGGTTTCGTCGACCGCCGATATTGCAGTCAATGGCGGCGATCTGGTGGGACGAGTGATCACCACCATGGGTTCGATCAAGGAAAGTTCGCGCAAAATCGCCGACATCATCAGCGTCATCGACGGCATAGCCTTCCAGACCAATATTCTTGCGCTCAACGCCGCGGTCGAAGCCGCGCGCGCCGGCGAACAGGGGCGCGGCTTTGCCGTGGTCGCGGCGGAAGTCCGCAATCTGGCCCAGCGCAGCGCGAGTGCAGCCAAGGAAATCAAGACCCTGATCAGCGATTCGGTGGGACAGGTCGAGGTGGGCAGAAAGCTGGTGGATGAGGCCGGCGAGGCCATGGACGATATTGTGACTTCGGTGCAACTGGTGGCGGACATCATCAGCGGCACGGCCACGGCAAGCCAGGAACAGAGCGCCGGCATCGAACAGATCAACCAGGCGGTGGGCCAGATGGACGAAATCACCCAGCAGAACGCCGCGCTGGTCGAACAGGCTGCGGCGGCGTCCGAGAGCCTTCAAGACCAGGCGGTCAAGCTCAAGGAGTTGGTGGGCTACTTCACGCTGGTCCAGGGGGTGCGGATTTCGGCCTCTCAGAAGACAACGACATCCACCCAGACCGAAGAAAAGGGAATGGTTGCGGCCGGCTCGGCCATACGCCAGAAGCAGCAGGCTGGCAGGTGATAGCAGGGGGAAGGTCTGAATACCGGATGACCCTCTCATGGGGTCGACTGGTTTATAGACGTGGTGTGGAGTTGTGCAGTACTGTCATACCGGGCTCGATTTGAAACGCGCGTTGGCCTTGAGAACGCGGCATTGAGTAAACAAGTGATTTCGTCATGAAGCCCGTACTGAAGAATCCGGCGGATAACGCCAAGATTTTCGAGTTCACGCCGCGCGATTTCGCACGCGTGCGTGCCCTGATCTACAGGCAGGCCGGGATCTCGCTCTCCGAAAGCAAGCAGGAGATGGTCTACAGCCGTCTGGCGCGCCGGCTGCGGGCGCGGAAAATGAATACCTTCGAGGAATACCTCGACGATCTGGAAAGCGGACGCAATAGCGAGGAGTGGGAAGCGTTCACCAACGCCCTGACCACCAACCTGACCTCGTTTTTTCGCGAGGCGCACCATTTTCCGATCCTCGCCGAACACGTGAAAAAAATGAAGGCGCCGCTGTCGATCTGGTGTTCGGCCGCCTCGACCGGAGAAGAACCCTATTCGATCGCCATGACGGTTTGCGAGGCGTTCGGCACCCTCGCGCCACCGGTCAGTATCGTCGCCACGGATATCGACACCAATGTGCTGGAGACGGCGTCGAACGGGGTGTATCCGGTCGACCGCATCGAGAAGATGACTCAGGACCGCGTCAAGCGTTTCTTTCTGCGCGGCAAGGGCGAGAACGCGGGGCTGGTCCGGGTGCGGCCCGAACTGCGCCAGCTGATCACCTTCAAGCCGCTCAATCTGCTGGCCGGCAGCTGGCCTGTCAGCGGGCCGTTCGACGTGATTTTCTGCCGCAATGTGATGATCTACTTCGACAAGCCGACGCAGGGCAGGATTCTTGAGCGGTTTGTGCCGTTGATGAAGCCGGAGGGATTGCTGTTCGCCGGCCATTCCGAAAATTTCATGTACGCCTCGGATTCATTCAAGCTGCGCGGCAAGACGGTATACGAGTTGGATTCCCGTCATGGGGGTGCAATAAGACACGCATGAACCCCGCCATCGAAGAGCAGCTTGCCACCAACCTGTATTACGACCGCACCTTCGACTGCGAAACCGCCAAGATATTGCCCGGCGAGTATTACTTCACTGCCAGGCCGATGATGATCGTCACGGTGCTGGGTTCCTGCGTGTCGGCGTGCATTCGCGACCGCGTCTCGGGGATCGGCGGCATGAACCATTTCATGCTGCCGGACGGCGGCGGCGACGCCGGCAGCCCGGCTTCGGCGTCGATGCGCTACGGCGCCTACGCCATGGAAGTGCTGATCAACCAGATTCTCAAGGCGGGTGCACGGCGCGAGAACCTGGAAGCCAAGGTGTTCGGCGGCGGCAATGTGCTGCGGGGTTTTACCAGCATCAACGTGGGCGAACGCAATGCCCGCTTCGTGCGCGAATTTCTGCACGCCGAGAACATCCGCATCGTGGCCGAGGACCTGAACGATGTCCACCCGCGCAAGGTGTATTTCTTTCCGGCCACCGGCAGGGTGCTGGTGAAAAAGCTCAGGCAACTGAACAACTACACCCTGGTGAAACGTGAGCAGGATTATGCGAGCCGACTCCAGACCAACGAGGTTGGCGGCGATATCGATTTGTTTTGATCGCCCCAGGGCGAGGGACGGAAAGCGGACAGCATGAAAATCAAGGTTCTGATCGTGGATGATTCGGCGCTGATACGAAGCGTGATGAAGGAAATCATCAATAGCCAGCCGGACATGGAGGTGGTGGGGGCTGCGCCCGATCCGCTGGTGGCGCGCGACCTCATCAAGCAGACCAATCCGGACGTGCTGACGCTGGACGTGGAAATGCCGAAAATGGATGGCCTGGATTTCCTTGAAAAGCTGATGCGCCTGCGCCCGATGCCGGTGGTCATGGTGTCGTCGCTGACCGAGAAGGGGTCGGACATCACCATGCGTGCGCTGGAACTCGGCGCCGTCGATTTCGTGACCAAGCCCAAGATGTCGATCGAGAGCGGCATGCTGGAGTACACCCACCTGATTACGGAGAAAGTCCGCATCGCGGCGCGGGCCAACATCAAGCCGCGCGTCCAGGTTCAGCCCCATGCCGAAGGTTCCCCGCTGGCGGCCGTGCGCAATACTTTCGTCAGTAGCGAAAAGCTGATCATCATTGGCGCCTCCACCGGCGGCACCGAAGCGATCAAGGATTTCCTGGTGCAACTGCCGCCCGATAGCCCGGGCATCTTGATTACCCAGCATATGCCTGAAGGCTTCACGCGGTCGTTTGCCAACCGGCTCGACAAGTTGTGCAGGATTTCAGTCAAGGAAGCCGAAGGCGGGGAGCGCGTGCTGCCGGGCCATGCCTATCTCGCGCCGGGCCATTCCCACCTGCTGCTGGCGCGCAGCGGGGCCAACTACATGACCAGGCTCGACCAGGGGCCGCCGGTCAATCGCCACCGTCCATCGGTGGATGTGCTGTTCAATTCGGCCGCAGCCAATGCGGGCAGGAATGCGGTCGGCGTCATCCTCACCGGCATGGGCCGGGACGGCGCAGCGGGCATGCTGGAAATGAGAAAGGCGGGCGCCTACAACCTGGCCCAGGACGAAGCGTCGTGCGTGGTCTTCGGCATGCCCAAGGAGGCCATCGCCATCGGCGCCACCCATGAGGTCGCTCCCTTGCACGAATTGCCGAAACGGGTGATGGATTTCTTCGCGTCGCAAGGCAACCGCGCCATGCGGGTTTAATGATCCGGACGAACCGCTTTTTATGGCGGCTTTGCCGCTCAAGTTTGACGCCGTTTAGCCGATTCATCCCGTAGCACAATAAACCGCACCACTGGAGCAATGTATGGCCGATCCGAACACGAAATTCCTGGTTGTTGACGATTTTTCCACGATGCGTCGCATCGTGCGAAATCTGCTCAAGGAACTGGGTTATTCCAATGTAGAAGAAGCAGAAGACGGCGTCGATGGACTGGCCAAGCTGCGCGCAGGCAATTTCGACTTTGTCGTATCCGACTGGAACATGCCGAACATGGATGGCCTGACCATGCTGCAGAACATTCGCGCCGATGCGGCGCTGTCCAAGCTCCCGGTCCTGATGGTGACGGCCGAGGCCAAGAAGGAAAACATCATCGCTGCGGCCCAGGCCGGCGCCAACGGATACGTGGTGAAGCCGTTCACCGCCGCCACGCTCGACGAGAAACTCTCGAAAATATTCGAAAAACTCGAAAAAGCGGGGGCCTGACGTGAGTACGCAATTCGCTGGCTCCGCTGCTGGCGCACTGGAGGGTGCGCGCGTCCCCGCTCACAACGATGTCGTGAAGGCCGAAGTGGGCGAGCATGACGAGATGCTGGCGCGGGTTGGCCAGATCACCCGCACCCTGCACGACAGCCTGCGCGAGCTGGGCCTCGACAAGGTGGTGGAAAAAGCGACGCACGACATTCCCGATGTCCGCGAGCGCCTCAACTACGTGGCGCGCATGACCGAACAGGCCGCGCAGCGCGTGCTGAACGCCACCGACACCGCAATCCCCCTGCAGGAGCGGATCGACGCGGGCGCCGACGAGGTGCTGAAAGGCTGGCACGCCACCCTGAAAGCGCCCTTTTCGGAAGCCAACTACCGCGACATGGCCACGCTGACCATGCAGTGCCTGATCGACATGCGCACCGACACCAGCGCCACCAAGCAGCAGCTGCTGGAGATCATGATGGCGCAGGATTTCCAGGATCTCACCGGCCAGGTCATCCGCAAGGTGACCGATCTGGCGCATGGCCTCGAACAGCAACTGGTTCAGTTGCTGATCGACTATGCGCCGGCTGAGGCGAAGCGCGAAGCCAGCAGCGGCCTGCTCAACGGCCCGCAGATCAATCCGGTGAACAAGAGCGACGTGGTCGCCGATCAGAGCCAGGTCGACGATTTGCTCGACAGTCTGGGGTTTTAATCAGCGGACAGCGGACAGAAGCCAAGCCGCCGCTCTCTGTCCGCTGTCTGCTGCTAGCCTATGCCCCGCCGGGGCGCAGTGTCTGAATCACCATCGAGCTTGCCTTGAGGCCGTTCTGGATCAGTTGTTCGAACAGGGGGCCCAGATAGGGCATGGTCAGGTTCAGCACGATCAGGCCGACGCCCAGGGTAATGGGAAAACCGATCGCAAAGATATTGAGCTGGGGCGCCGAGCGGGTGAGGATGCCGAGCGCCAGGTTGGTCATCAGCAGGATGGCGATCAGCGGCAGCGACAGTTGCAGGCCGACCGAGAATACGGTGGAACCGTATGCGGCCACGTTGTAGAACCCCCCGGCCAAGAGCGGCTGGTGGCTGATGGGCAGGCTGTGGAAGCTTTCCACCAGGATGCCGATCAGCAGCAGGTGGGCGTTCACCGCCAGGAACACCAGCACCGCCAGTATATTGAAAAAGCGGCCGAGCACCAGTGTCTGGCCGGCGCTTTGCGGGTCGAAAAAGGAGGCGAATCCCAGGCCCATCTGCAGCCCGATGATTTCGCCTGCCGCCTCGACGGCAGTAAAGGCAATGCGCATGGTGAATCCGATTGCGATGCCGATCAGCAGCTGCTGGACCAGGATGAACAGGCCATGCCACGACCCCAGCCCCACATCGGGCATCGGCGGCAGGGTGGGGGCGATGATCAGGGCGATGAACACGCCGAGGCCGATCTTGACGCGCCCAGGAACGGAGCGGTGGCCGAATGCCGGGGCTACCATGATCAGGCCGAGAATACGGGTGAGGGGCCAGATAAAACTGATCAGCCAGGCATTGAGCTGGGCATCGGTGAGGCTGATCATGGAACGACGAATGGAATCAGCCGATGATGCCGGGCAGGCCGGTCAACACCCGTCGCATGTAATCGATCATCACGGTCAGCATCCAGGGGCCGGCGAGGGCGAAGGTGACGAGCACCGCGATGACCTTGGGGATGAACGAGAGGCCGGCGTCGTTGATCTGGGTAGCGGCCTGAAAGACGGCAACGATCAGACCGACGATCAGGGTGGCCAGCAGAACCGGGGCCGAAACCAGGATGGTGATTTCCAGCGCGGTGCGGCCGATGGTCATTACGCTTTCTGGCGTCATGGCGGATTCCGGTCAGTAAAAGCTCTGGGACAGCGAGCCGAGCAGCAGATTCCAGCCGTCGACCAGCACGAACAGGATGATTTTGAAGGGCAGCGAGACGATGGCGGGCGACACCATCATCATGCCCATCGCCATCAGAATGCTGGCAACGACCATGTCGATGATGAGGAAGGGGATGAACACCGCAAAACCGATCTGGAAGGCGGTCTTGAGTTCGCTGGTGATGTAGGCGGGGATCAGCACGCGCATCGGGATGTCGGCAGCCGAATTCGGCGGGGCCGAGTTCGACATCTTGACGAACAGGGCGAGATCGGTCTCGCGCGTCTGCTTCAGCATGAATGCGCGCAGCGGTGCCGCGCCCTTGTCCAGCGCCTCGCCCATCTGGATGCGGTTTTCCGCAAGCGGCTGATAGGCCTCGACGTAAATCTTGTCGAACACCGGCCCCATCACGAACAGCGTCAGAAACAGCGCCAGGCCAATCAGCACCTGGTTCGGCGGCGTCGATTGCGTGCCGAGCGCCATCCGCAGCAGCGATAGCACGATGATGATGCGGGTGAAGCTGGTCATCATCAAGAGCGCGGCCGGCAGGAAGGACAGCGAGGTGAGCAGCAACAGGGTTTGCAGGCTCAGCGTATAGGTCTGGCCGCCGCCGGCCCCGGGGGCGCTGGTGAAGGCGGGCAGGCCCTGGGCCAGTGCCAGTGAAGGCAGCAGCAGTGCGGCCAGCATAAAGAAGGCCTTTGCTACGCGTGGATACTGCCTAAGGCACCACGAAAAACCCGTCACACCGGCGGAAGCCGGTGTCCAGTTTGTTGACTTCGCTGGATTCCGGCTTCCGCCGGAATGACGAATCATGGGTTTTTCGAGGTGCGGCTTATTTGCCACGGCGCTTCTCGATCAGCTGTTGCAGGCGTGCGGCAAACGGCGCGCCGATGGCAGAGGCGGCCGACGGCTGGAGTGTTCCCTTGGGCAAGGTCATCAGTGCATTGACGCTGCCGGGGGCCACGCCCACCACCAGCCAGGATTCGCCTACCTCGACCACCACGACCCGCTCACGGGTGCCGACCGACGCGCTGCCGACCACCTGCACCAGGCTGGACGACCCGCCGTGGGCGATGCCGAAGCGCTTGGCCACCCAGGCCGTGGCGGCGATCAGCAGCAGCACGGCCACCAGGCCGATGAAGACCTGCAGCAGGCTGCCGGCCGCAGAGACGGCGGGGGCTGATGCGGCATCGGGCGCATCGGCCGCGAATGCCGCTGCCGGCAGGCTCAGCAGCACCCATGTAGCGGTCAGGCCACTATTGATCCGGTCCGAATAGCGTTTGAGTTTCGTCACACCGGCGAAGGCCGGTGTCCAGTTAAATGAACTGGATTCCGGCCTTCGCCGGAATGACTGCTCGATATGTTTTTGTGCCGGATCAATCGTTCTCATTTGTTGAGTTTCCGGATCCGCTCGGCGGGGGTGATGATGTCGGTGAGGCGCACGCCGAACTTGTCGTTCACCACCACTACTTCGCCCTGTGCGATCAGGCAGCCGTTGACCAGCACGTCCATCGGCTCGCCCGCCAGGCCGTCGAGCTCGACCACCGATCCCTGCGCCAGCTGCAGCAGGTTCTTGATCGCAATCTTGGTGCGCCCCAGTTCCACCGTCAGCAGCACCGGAATGTCGAGAATGAAATCGATATCCTTGGCCAGCCCGCCGGATGCGGTCGATCCGGACAGTTCCTGGAATTGCGCAGGGGTCGGCGTGGCAGGCGCGGCCTGTTCGGCCATGGCGGCCGCCCAGTCATCTTCGGCGATGGTTTGGGTGTTGTCTTCAGACATGTTGATCTCCTGTTTGCGGGTCGTGCGAGCCGTTCGACAGCAATTTCTCGACGCGCAGGGTGTACTGGCCGTTGAATTTTCCGTACGCGCACTCCATGACGGGAACGCCGTCCACCTTGGCCTCGATCGTTTTCGGAATGTCCAGCGGAATGATGTCGCCCACTTTCATGTCGACGATGTCGCGCAGGCTGACCTCCGCCGTGCCCAGATCGGCGACGATCTCGACTTCCGCCAGCTGGATCTGTTGCCGCATCAGGCGGATCCAGCGCTTGTCCACTTCCAGGTTTTCGGCCTGCAGGCTGCTGGTCAGAAGATCCTTGATGGGGTCGATCATCGAGTACGGCATGCAGATATGCATTTCGCCGCTGATCTGGCCGAGCTCGATGGCAAAGGTAACCGCGACCACCACCTCGTTGGGCGTGGCGATGTTGGCGAACTGGGTGTTCATTTCCGAGCGGATGAACTCGAACTGGATCGGGTAGACCGGTTCCCAGGATTTCGAATAGGTTTCGAAAACGATATTGAGCACGCGCTGGATGATGCGGTGCTCGGTCTGCGTGAAATCCCGGCCTTCGACGCGGGTGTGGAAGCGCCCGTCGCCGCCGAACAGGTTGTCGACCATGAGGAAGACCAGATCGGGATTGAAGATGATCAGCGCCGTTCCGCGCAACGGCTTGAACTGCACCAGGTTCAGGTTGGTGGGCACCACCAGGTTGCGGATGAACTCGCTGTATTTCGAGACCCGCACCGGGCCGACCGAGATTTCAACGCCGCGCCGCAGAAAGTTGTAGAGGCCGATCCTGAGCAGGCGCGCAAAGCGCTCGTTGATGATTTCGAGCGTCGGCATGCGGCCGCGCACGATGCGTTCCTGCGTGGCCAGGTTGTAGGGGCGCACCTGCGAACGATCTTCCGCCTCGGCTGGCGCATCGTCGACTTCGCCGGTCACGCCTTTCAGCAGCGCGTCGACTTCATCCTGCGAAAGAAAATTGTCAGCCATCGAATGCCTTACTGAATCACGAACGAGGTGAACAGGACGTCTTCAACCTGCTGGGGCTTGTCTGTGGCCTGGAGCGGCTGTGCGACCTGCGCCCGGATTTCCTGAGCGAGCTTTTCCTTGGCTTCCGCGGCGGTCAGCTCCTCGGCATGCTTGCTGGAGAGCAGGGTTAGCAGGCGGCTGCGGATGCGCGGCATGTGCAGCTTGAGGGCGTCCGCCTGAGCCTGATCGGCCACCTGCAGCGTGATGTCGGTCTGCAGATACTGCTCGCCGCCCTGCAGGTTGACGGTGAAGGTCTCGAGCGGCAGGAAAGTCGGTACCTTGGGCGGGGCAACCTCCGCTTCCTTGGCTGAGTCGCCCTTGCCTTGGGTCAGAAACCAGGCAGCCGCGCCGCCGCCGCCCAGCAGAACCACCAGGACTCCGAGGATGATGAACAGCTTTTTCTTCGACTTCGTGGGCGGCGCGGCCTCTTCGGTTTCGTCAGGTACGTCGGGTGCGGCGGGTGCGGCCATCGATTTAGTTCCTCTACAGTCAAAGTCGGGTTCGTGTGGTTGTCATTATCGAAAGTGGCAAACGCCTTCGATGCCGGAAAAAGAGGGGGAAAAGGGACGTAAATCCGCTTTTCCGGAAGCCGGCTTTTGCCTCATCGGCCCAGTGGCACCAGCCGCCTCGCTGCGCCACCGGCCCGGCCTGTTCGTCAGGCAAACGTGTCGATCAGGCCGCGCCCGGATTGCTGGACAGGCATCTGACCGGTCTGCAGGGCGGTCGCAGCAGGATCGTCCGTTCCATGAAAGGGGGACGCGATCGCTTGCCCCTGGCGATGCGGCGGCGCGTCCTGGCGCGGGGTGTCCGCGCTCACTGTGGCCTGCCCCAGCTGGACGCCGGCTTCGTTCATCATTTCCTTCAGGCGCGGGAAGGCCGCTTCCAGTGCCTGGCGAACTTCGGGCTGGGCCGAAAAGAAGCTGGCCGTGGCCTGTTCGTTCGAAACGTTCACCACGATCTGCAGCGGTCCCATGTTGGGCGGGTTGAGCGTGAGCGTGGCCGTCTGCTGGGCGGCGGTCGCCATCCAGACGATCTTCTCCCCCAGGGCCTGCCCCCAGGCCGGGGTGCCCACGGCCGGGGCCAATCTGGGTACCGCCGCTTCACTCAGCGTGTTCAGGGTTTCAAGCGGATGCGAGGCAGGCCGCATGGCGGGATTGCTCATCAGGTCGGAGACGAATTCCCCCATCTTCATGGTGTCGGCCTGAAGGGCCGCCGCCAGCTGGCCGGAAAATGCGCTGGCCGGGGCAGCCGTCGCGGCAGTTGCGGCCGTCTGAAGCGCGGCTTGCTGCAGGCCTGTTGTTCCCGGCCGGCCGGGGTTGGTGTTGTCGGCTTGCCCAGCCTGCGTCGTCAGCGGTGCCGGGCCCTTGCGTGAACCTTGAATGGGCAGGGCGTTTGCGGCCAGGCCGGCTGCCTGCTCTGTGTCCACACCGTCCGTCCGCGCAGGCGCCGGCTTCAGCGCATCCGGATTGAGCGCCAGCGCAATCAGGGCCTCCGGCGCCGTCGCGGCGCCCGCCGCCAGCGGGGCAAGCGGGTCGAACGCGGTCGATTCTTCGGGCGCGGCCTTTTCCGCTTTTTCCGCGGCAAGCGCGGCGTCCTCTGCCGGGCGGTCGGTCTGTGGGGCGGCGTCCTTGCTGGCCTGGGTGTCGGTGTCCTGACGGGCCTCGCTGCGGCTCCGGTTTTGCGCAATCTCGCTCGACAGAACCTGGCTGAATGGCGTGTCCGGCGCGGCGGAATCCTGCGGTTTGCCGGCAGTGGACTGCGCCTGGACGGCCTGGCCTGCACTGAGATTCATGGGAGTCGCATTCATGATGGGGCCCTGTTTCAGGAAGGGTTGCGCTTGTGCAGCACGCGGCGTGCGGCGTGCTCGTCGTTCTGCTTCTGGTCACGCCACAACTCGCGGCGGGCGTCTTCCTTGCTAGCCCGGTCTGCCAGCGTGACGAAGGACATTTTCTTCTGTTCGCAGGCCTGCCAGGCGGCACGTGCCTGGGTGACCCGTTGCATGGCCTCGGCGACGACTTTCTGCTGGCCGGCGATGGCGTACTCCAGCTTCTGCATGAACACCTGGAGGTTGTTGAAATGCGTCGTGCTGATGCCGGCAGTCAGATCGGCCTGGCAGCGCGCGGCATAGTCGTCGCGGTATTGCATCAGCAGCTCAAGCTTCTGGTTGGCCTCTTCGCCGGCACGCAGCGCGGCGCCCAGCCGTTTGGCCGCCTCGTCGGTGTCCTTGTTTGCGAGATCGATCAGCGTATTGAGTGCGGAAGGAGAAGCCATTCAGTGTGCCTGTCGTTCGTGAGGGTTATTGGAATAAGGCGACGAGCGCGTCCAGGCTTTCCTGGATGTCCGCGTGCTCGGTAATGTCCTGCTGGAGGAAGGCTTCGATGCCGGTCTGCAGGCGGATGGCTTCATCCAGCAGCGGGTCGGTGCCTGCGGCGTAGGCGCCGACGTTGATCAGGTCGCGGCTGCGTTCGTAGCGCGAGTACAGCTTTTTCAGGCGGCGTGCGAGCTGCTGGTGTTCCAGGCTGGTGATGCCGTGCATGGCGCGGCTGATCGACTGCTCGATATTGATGGCGGGGTAGTGCCCGCTTTCGGCCAGGGCGCGATCCAGCACGATGTGGCCGTCCAGAATCGCACGCGCGGCGTCGGCGATCGGATCCTGCTGGTCGTCTCCTTCGGTGAGCACGGTATAGAAAGCCGTGATCGAGCCGCCGCCCGGCTTGCCGTTGCCGGCACGCTCGACCAGTGCCGGCAGCTTGGCGAACACCGAGGGCGGGTAGCCCTTGGTGGCGGGCGGCTCGCCGATGGCGAGCGCGATTTCGCGCTGCGCCATGGCGTAGCGGGTGAGCGAGTCCATGATCAGCAGCACATTCTTGCCCTGGTCGCGAAAGTGTTCGGCGATGGCGGTGGCGTACGCCGCGCCCTGCAATCGCATGAGCGGCGGCGTGTCGGCCGGCGCGGCCACCACGACGGCGCGCGCAAGGCCTTCCTCGCCGAGGATCTGTTCGATGAATTCCTTGACTTCGCGGCCGCGTTCGCCGATCAGGCCGACCACGATCACGTCCGCGCTGGTGTAGCGCGCCATCATGCCCAGCAGCACGCTCTTGCCGACGCCGGAGCCGGCGAACAGGCCCATGCGCTGGCCGCGACCCACCGTCAGCATGCTGTTGATGGCGCGCACGCCGACGTCGAGGACGTCGGTGATCGGCGCGCGCCCCAGCGGGTTGGCTGCGCGCGTGTTGAGCGGCGCCGTGGCCGAGCTTTGCACCGGACCGAGGCTGTCGAGCGGACGCCCGCTGCTGTCGAGCACGCGGCCCAGCAGGGCGTCGCCGACCGGCAGGTGGCGGGTGCGGTCGCTCGGCCGCCGGCGCGGATGCTTCACTTGGCCAAGCCCGGGCAGGGTGGGGATCACTTCCACCGGAAGGACCCGCGAGCCGGGAACGATGCCCTCGACATCGCTTTGCGGCATCAGGAAAAGCCGGTCGCCCTCGAAGCCGACCACTTCGGCTTCCAGTTGCGAGCCGTTGGGGAGGGGGACGGTGCAGGCGCTGCCGACCGCCAGTTTCAGGCCGACCGCCTCCATAACCAGGCCGGCCACGCGGGTCACCCGGCCCGACACCAGCATCGGCTCCGCGATCGCAAGCAGCTCGCCGCAATCATGCAGGTAGGCTTTCCAGCGGTCGCTGTGGAGAGGGGCGTCCATCATGACAGCCAGTCGGATTCCTTGCTCAGCGATGCCGCGAGGCGCTGCCAGCGGGTGGGCAGGGAGGCATCGATCTGATTGTTGGCGGTTTCCACCCGGCAGCCGCCAGGGTTGAGCCGGGCATCGTCCGCAACCTGCCAGCCCATTTTCGCGAGCTCGTCTCCAATTCGTTCCTTGACCAGCACGGCGTCGTCCGGATTCAGAAAGAGCAGGGCCGGCTGCTGCACCGCAGGCAGATAGCGAACCGCTTCCTTGACAATGGGGATGACCAGTTCGGGGCGCACTGTCAGGGCGGTTTTAAGGATGGCGCGAGCGAAGTCGATCGACAGGTCCAGGATTTGCTGCGAGATGATTTCATCGGCCTGGTTGACTTCGGTCGAGAACGCGTTTGCCAGGTTGCGCAGCCGGGTGGCCTCGAGCGCGGCTTTTTGCTGGCCCTGGGCATACCCTTCGGCATGGCCGGCCTCATAGCCTTCCTGCCGCGCCTGCTCCTGGATTGCGCTGATCTGCTCGATCGTGGGCAGGGTGACGCCCGCGTACTGCGCCTGCCTGGCCGCATGCGGATCGCCCTCGAAGCTCGCGATCTCCCAGGGCTTGCAGGCCGTCTGGTCAGCACTGGGAATGACATGGGCAGTTTGTCTGGCTGTATTCGTCATGCGCGATGATTCTCGGACAAGCTGCTAGACATATTTCTCTTCCCCGTTTCCGCCCAGCGAGATCTGGCCTTCATCCGCCAGACGGCGGACGATCACCAGGATTTCCTTCTGTTGTGCCTCGACCTCGGACAGGCGCACCGGCCCCTTCGATTCCAGGTCTTCACGCATCATTTCAGCGGCACGCTGCGACATGTTCTTGAATATTTTTTCGCGCAAGTCTTCCGAGGCGCCCTTGAGCGCGATGATGAGCGAATCGGAATGCACCTCGCGCAGCAGCAACTGGATGCCGCGATCCTCGATGTCCATGATGTTCTCGAACACGAACATCTCGTCCATGATCTTCTGCGCCATCTCGGGATCGTAGCTTTTCAGGTACTCCATGGCGGAGGATTCGTTATCGCCGCCCATGAAGTTCAGGATATCCGCCGCCGCGCGCGTGCCGCCCATCGGCTGTTTCTTCAGGACGTCGCTGCCGGACAGCAGCTTGGTCAGCACATCGTTCAGTTCGCGCAGCGCGGTCGGCTGCACGCCGGAGAGCGTGGCGATGCGCAGCAGCACGTCATTGCGCAGGCGTTCGGAGAAGCAGTTCAGCACCTCGCAGGCCTGGTCGCGTTCCAGATGCACCAGGATGGTCGCGATGGTTTGCGGGTGCTCGTTGTGGACGAGATCGGCGACCGATTCGGCGTCCATCCACTTCAGGCTTTCGATGCCGCTGGCATCGCCGCCGCCGCCCAGAATCCGGTTCAGCAGCGACGAGGCCTTGTCGTCGCCCAGCGCCTTGGTGAGAACGGTGCGGATGTAGTCGTTGGAATCCAGGCCCAGCGAGGAATTCAGGTCCACCACCGTGTTGAAGTTCTCCAGCACGCTCTCCACCTCCTCCTGCGGGATGGCCTTCATGGTGGTCATGGCTTCGCCGAGCTTCTGCACTTCGCGCGGGCCCAGATATTTCATCACCTGCGCGGCGCCTTCCTCGCCCAGCGCCAGCATCAGGATCGCCCCCTTGGTGAGGCCGCTTGCTTCACTCATTGCTGCCCACCCAGGTTTTCACGATATTGGCGACCACGCGCGGATCCTGATTGGCCAGTTGTTGCGCCCGTGTCAGGTTCTCCTGGTAGTTGCGCTGGCCGGGAAGGGCGGCCTGCACGTGCTGCAGGTGCGGGTTCTGGCTCGGCGGGGGCGTTTTGGCAGCTTCCGAGAGCTTCTTCAGCAAGGGCTTCAGCACGCGCAGGTAGAGGATGACCAGGGCCATCGCCATCAGCAGGTATTTGCCTGCCGTCCTGGCCATCTGGAGATATTCGGCATATTCTGGCTGCTTCCACCAGGGCAGTTCGGGAAGCGTTTCCTGTTCCGCGCGGGCGAAGGGCGTGTTCACCACGTTGACGGAGTCGCCGCGTTCCGCGTTGAAACCCATGGCTTCCTTGACCAGATTGGTGATCTGGGTTTTCTCGGCCTCGGTCAGCGGCGTCATCGCCACCTTGCCTTTCGCGTCGGTGGTTTGCTTGTAGTTGACGACCACCGCGACCGACAGCCGCTTGAGGCCGCCGCCGGCCTGCTGGACGTATTGAATGGTCTTGTCGACTTCGTAGTTGACGGTCGCATCCTTGCGCGTGTTGGTCGCCGCTGCCGCATTGGCCGGCGTGGCCGCGTTCTGACCCGGTGCGGTGATCGGTGCGGTGGCCGGCGCCGGCGGCTGGTTGGTGAGCGCGCCCGGCACGCCGCCCGGACTGGCGGCGCCGTTCAGCGATTCGCTGGTCTGCTGGCTGCGGATGACCATGGCATCGGGCGTCTGGTTCGGCTTGTAGGATTCGACGGCCTGTTCGCTGCGCGAAAAGTCGACGTCGGCGGTCGCTTCGGCGCGCACGTTGCCGGGGCCGACGATCGGAGTGATGATCGATTCGATCCGCTTGACGACGTTCTGCTGCAGCTCCTGCACATATTTGATCTGGCTGGGGTCCATGCCGTTGGCACTGGCGGTTTTGCTGGTATCCGAGAGCAGGTTGCCGTTCTGGTCCACCACGGTCACATTCTTGATCGGCAGCTCGGGTACGCTGCTGGCTACCAGATGCACGATGGCGCTGACCTGCTGCTGATCCAGCACGCGGCCGGGGTGCAGGTTGAGCAGCACCGAGGCGGTCGGCGCCTTCTGCTCGGAAACGAAGACCGAATCCTTGGGCATGGCCAGGTGCACGCGTGCGGCCTGCACCGCGGAGACCGATTCGATCGAGCGCGCCAGTTCGCCTTCCATGGCGCGCTGGAAGTTGACCTGCTCGATGAACTGGGACGAGCCAAGCCGCTGGTTTTCCATCAGTTCAAAGCCGACGTTTCCCCCCTTGGGCAGCCCCTGCGAAGCCAGTTTCAGGCGCGCATCGTGCACGCGGTCGGCAGGCACCAGCACCGCACCGCCGCCTTCGGCGTACTTGTAGGGGATGTTCATTTTTTCCAGCTCGGCGACAATCGCGCCGCCGTCGCGATCGCTGAAATTCGAGAACAGCACGCGATAGTCGGGCTGCTGCCCCCACATCCATACCGCGCCCATGACCGCAACCACGGCGGCCACGCCCAGCGCCAGCATGATCTTTCGTCCGCCGGCTGTGCGGGTAAAGTCCATGACATTGCCTGGAACAATGATTTCACCTGCTTCCGCCATCTTTATTCTGCTCCCGTCGTACTGGCGTCATGGATCGCCTTGTTGCTGATTGCCGAGTTCATGTCGTGCTTCCCCATGAGAATGTTTCGAGCCCGGGTGTTTCATGAATTCGCTCGCCCTCGCTTGTTCCTTGTCCGCCATGAAAGGTTTTGCTCAGCCGGGCGTATGAATCACTACGCCGCTCCTTCACAAAACTTTCCTGACGAACAAGGCCCGGCGCGATCATCAAGCGAATTCATGAAACATCCGGGCTGTGTGATCGAATTATCGGCAGCGCCACGGTTTTCAATCGGGGGAATAGAAGCCGGTTTTCGGCGCTTATCGGACTTATGCCTTGCAACCGGGCTGATAAGGTGTGCATGTGAAAAACCGCCGCCCTGCACGGGCGGCAGGACGAGCAGAGGAGGGCACGATGAGCATAGGAGCGATCGATACCAGCAGGATCGAGGCGATGGTGGCGCAGCTGAAGACAGCCGCGGCACGCGCGTCCCCGGCCGGCGCCAACCCGATCGGCGACGGCACACAGCAAACCCGGCAGGTTGCGGGCGTATCCGAATTCCATTCGATCCTTAAAACCTCGCTGGATCAGGTCAATCAGGTTCAGAAGCAGTCGACGCAGCTTGCCCAGCGTTTCGAGATGGGAGACAGCACCGTCAGCCTCTCCGATGCCATGATTGCCCTGCAGAAATCCAGCATCGCCCTGCAGACGACCATCCAGGTGCGCAACAAGCTGGTGTCGGCCTATCAGGAAATCATGGCCATGGGCGTGTAAGAAATGGTGAGGGGTGAGGGGGTGAGGAGTAGTCTTCACCCGAGTCACTGACCACCTACCCCCTCACCCCTCACTCACTACGCAGGGCCTTGCGTAGCGCGATGGCCAGATCTTCAGCGACAAACTTCGCCACATAGGCATCCGCCCCCACTTTCCTGACGTGCGCCTCATTCGTCGAGCCGGTCAGCGAGGAGTGGATCACCACGGGAATCGAGTTGAAGCGTGGATCCTGCTTGATGTTTCGGGTCAGCGTGAAGCCGTCCATCTCGGGCATTTCCAGGTCGGTCAGCACCAGGGCGACCCGGTCCCGAACGGTTCTGCCTTCGGCCTCCTCGGTGGCGGCAATCGCCTGCAACTGGTCCCACGCTTCCTTGCCGGTCTTGCACATGATGAAGGGCAGCCCCATGGCCTCCAGTCCCTGTTCGATCATGGTGCGCGCGATCAGCGAATCGTCCGCCGCCAGGATCAGCGTACCGGGTTTGATGTCGACGTGGGTGCCGATGCTGGAGGCATCGATGTCCGATTCGGCCGGCGGCATCACCTGGAGCAGAATGGTTTCCACGTCCAGCACCTGCGCCAGGCGGTCGCTGTTTTCGCCATCCAGGCGGGCGATGCTGGTGACCATGCCGCCGGCGGCATTGCCTTCGGCCGACAGCACCTGGCGCCAGTCCAGGCGCACGATGTCCTCCACCGACTCGACGGCAAAGGCCTGGGTGGTGCGGGCATATTCGGTGATCAGCAGGATGTTCAGCCCGGTTTTCGGGGTGCAGCCTGCCACTGCCGGCAAGTCGATGACGGGGATGATCTGGCCGCGCAGATCGACCACGCCCATCATGTGGGGCGACGATCCGGCCATGGCCGTGATCGTCGGCATGGGGATGATTTCCCGGATCTTGAAAACATTGATGCCGAACAGCTCGCTTCTCTGGAGATTCGGGTCCTCGCCCAGGCGGAACAGCAACAGTTCCAGCTTGTTGGAACTGGTCAGGTTGGTTCTTTCGTCAATTTCCTGCTGGATCGTTTTCATTGCGGGGTCTCCTTGGAGCATTCTTGTGGGGGGAACGAATCGGCTGGACAATAAGGGGGGCGTCATCGCGAACACCCAGAGGGCATAAAGCCTGTAGGGCCGTGGCGATCCAGAGTTCGTTTATTCCACTGACATTCTGGATTGCTTCGCTTCGCTCGCAATGACAATGAATTAATTATTCGGGCTTTCCTTAGAGGCTGTTGCGGCGCGCACGCTCGATGTCCATGACGAAGCGCTGCAAGCTGGCCGCCATGTCGTTGGGCAAATCAGCAAACTTGCAGCCCAGGCGGTTCTGGAAGGAGCCGTTTTGCAGGCGTATCTGGGCTGTATTGCGCACTTCCAGCGAGGTAATGACCGCATTCGACTCGGGCAGCAGCAGACGGCAGTCATGCAGGATCATGCCTGTCTCGGTTCCGATGCGGCCGCTGGTATCGGCAAGGGCCACCCCGCCGCAGCTGATATCGACGATATGCGTGCTGATCGGGTCCGGGTCTTCCGCAGTGGGTGACGGCACAATGCACCTGACCGGTTTGGCGATGGGCATCGGCACCCTGAAATGCTCGCGGCGCTGCAGGCGGATCAGCGACTTGGGAATCGAAATCCGCAGCGCGGGCAGTTTCTCGTAGGTGCACAGGGTCACCGGCCCGGTGGTAAACGAGATGGACACGCCATCGAGCTGGGCGATGAAATCGGCCCCCTTGCCGGACAGCAACTCATGGTTGAGCGCATCGCCACGGGCACTGTCGAGAATCACCGTGTTGTTAATCTCGTTCACCCCCAGCACCGAGGTGACGACGATTTTCCGGCTGCCCTGGACATCCAGATTGACCAGCAGCTTGCGCTTCTGGATCGCCCGCAACTGAAACAGGATCTCCGCGCGCGAATGCAAGGTGCAGCGCGCCAGCAGCTCGTCGTGGTTGTCGGCGCCAATGCCGTTGTGCAGAGAGGAAAGCATGCAAGTCAGACGTAAGGGTTCGAAAGGACCTGCTGCCCAGCCTCGTCCAGATGGTAGAGCCAGGCCAGCAGTTCGGCTACGGCTATATATAACTGAGGCGGGATATGGCTGTCGAGGTCTATCTGCATGAGCAACGCCAGCAACTCGCGCGATTCGTGAACGTAGACCCCGGACGCGCGGGCCCGCTCGATGATGCTGTCGGCCAGAATGCCGCGTCCCTTTTGGCCACCACGCGCGGGGCGCCATCGCCTTCGCGGTAGGCCAGCGCAGCCGCGGCGCGCTGCTTGTCAGGCGTCGCCATCGCGATGTTGCACCGTCAGCGCCTGCAGCGTGCAGCCTGCCGCCGCCATTTGTTCGATCAGCCGGCCCTGGTTCCGCTGCAGCAGGGGTTCGATTTCGGCTTGCTCCGGCACCATCCGGATGCTGAACGCCTGTTCGGCATTAAGCTTGATGTGCACAGTCACGGTGCCCAGGTGCGGCAACGTGAGCCTGAGGCGGGATTCCCAGCCTGGATGGGTTTCGTTGTCGCCCGCGGCGGCCGAATGATCCTGCGCAGGATCGGTTTCCTGGCGCAGTTGCCAATCCAGTTCCTGCCCCGGCCATATCTCCCCACGCCAGACGAACTGAGGCGATTCCAGCACCTGCAGCTGCTGCGTCAGCAGGGCATGCATCGGGTTGGGCGGTTTCGGGCCGCTCGCCTCCGCGGCGTTCAGCAACGCCTGTGTGCTGGCGGTGGCACGCGACGCATCGGCTGCGGTGAGCCGGTTCTGCGGCTCCTGCATCAGGCCGTCCAGGCTGTCCAGGCCGACCGTCCAGTTGGCCAGGTGGGATTCGTAAAACAGTCCGCTGCGGACCAGCGCCGCGCGCAGCGCGAGCGCCAGTTCGGCGACCTGGGTGGTGGGCTGTCCAAGCAGGGGGCCGGGCGGGGTGAGCGTGGGCAATGCGCGATCCGGCACCCGCTGCATGATGTCGCTCAGCATGCGCGCCGTCTGGCTCAGTTGCGGGCCATCGCCGGCCTCGGTTCCGGGCGGTTCGAGCATGAACACCGCCTGCGGCATGTGGCCGGCGAAGCGCAGGCGCAGGGTGTCGCCGGTCACGGCCGGGTGAGGCAGGCGCATGGCAACCGTTTGTCCCGCGATTTCAACCATCGAGATGCCCTTGTCCTGGGCTTTTACCAGGCCGGTGAGGGTCTGGCCGACCTTCATGGTTTCGAATGCGCGCGGCGCCGCCTGGTCGCGTTCGGTCGCGTTCAGAACCGGCTGTGTGGGCGTGAGGCCGGACAGGGGCTTGCCCTGGGCGTCCAGTTTGGGCGGGACATCCAGAATGCGGGCCAGAACCTGAACCGGAATCATGAATAAACCTAGAAACCGCTATGTGCGCTGCGCGCCGTAAGCCTCGACGCTGCGCTGCCCGGCGCGCGTCATGCTCAGGCGCTGCTGCAGCTCGTGCAGTCGCGGCTCGGTCAGCGCGCGGATCTGGGCGTCGTTTTGCAAAATGGCGCGGATGGTCGCGACTTTGGCGCGCTGCTCGTTCTCGTTCAGCGGCACCGGCGCAGCCTGCATCAGGCTGCCGACGTAGCCGCGGCAGCGCTGCTCCAGCGCGGCCAGTTCATCCCACTCGCCCTGACGGGCGGCGTTCAGCATGGTGCCGGTCAGTTCGGAGAGCGATTCGTAGGCGGTGAGCATTTCGTGGCTGGTCATGGCGGTCTCCGGCTCAGGCGGCAATGGTGTGGCGGGTAGGTTGGGGCGCGGTATGGCCAGGTGATCCGATCTGCTTCCAGGCATCGTGCAGTTCGCGCAGCAGGCCCAGCACTTCTTCCAGTGGCGCGGTCTGGTTGTTGACGTGGGCCAGCATCAGGCGCTGGTTCATGTAGCCGTACAGCCCATCCAGCTGCAGCGCGATGTCGCCGCCCTGCTCCGGATCGAGCGCGGCGCGCAGACCATCCAGAATGATGCTGCTGGCCTTGGTGATGGAGGCGGATTTCCTTGTCAGGTCACCTTCGTTCAAGTGCTTGATCGCCATCCGCACCGCCAGTTCTGCGCCTTCGTACAGCATGATAATGAGCTGGTGCGGGCTGGCGGCAGCCACGCCGGTTTCCAGGCCGACGTTGGCATAGGCGTGGGCAGCTGTTCTCGAATTCGTGTACACGACTTTCTCCTGATTTAGTTGTTCCGGCTGCTGCCAGGCAGGCTGGCCAGCTGCTGGGTCAGAAAAGTGCTGGTGCTGTTCATGCTGCTGAGCATGGTGTCGAGCGCGGAGAACTGCGCGCGGTAGCGTTTTTCGATCTGGGCCAGCCGCGCTTCGAGTTGCACCTGGCGTTGATCCAGGTTTTTGATGCTGCTGTCGATGCCATTGGTGCGTGATTTCAGGAGACCGCCGTCGCCCAGCATGGTGTCGAGATATTGGCCGAGCTGATGGGCGTAGCCATGGCTGAAGGTGACATTGCCGCGCGCACCGAGTGCGCCGCCTGCAATAAGCAGCGCCAGGCCTTCGCTGGCATTGCCAGTTGCTCCCGTAAGCGTCTGGCCGTTGCCGGCAGCGTCGGCGCCGTTGATGGTGCCGGCAACATCAACGCCGCCGCTGATGGAGGGCGTGGCGCCAAGCAGGGTGGCCATGCCATTGCCGCCGGTGACGGCGGCCTGCGAAGCGCTACCGTAGCGCGCCGAGGTGATGCTCAGCACGCCGCCGCTTTGCGTCACCAGCACGCTGCCGGAGATTCCGGTTGCGCCATTGATTTTGCTCTGGATCTCAGAAGCCAGCGCGTTTGCGCTGGCGTAGGTTGCGGCGGCGAGGGTAATGCTGACGGAAGTGCCGTCGACCGTCAGGTCGAGCTGGTCGTTTGTGCCTGCAGTCACAGTCAAAGAGGCAGCCGAACTGCCCTGAGTGCTGCCGCGCGTCGCCAGCTGGCTGACGTTGACGGCGTAGCTGCCGGGAGCGGTCTTGCTGGTGCTGGTACTGTAGCTGATCAGACTGTCGCTGGTTTTGCCAGTCTTGGCAAACAGCGCCGCGATGCCGTCGAAGTTGGTATTGATGGCGGTGTTGAGTTTGGCGCTGTCGAGTGCCAGGCTGCCGTCGCTGCCGAAGCTGACGCCGATCTGCGACAGGGTCGTGAGCGCACCGCCGGTTTCGACCGGGGTATTCAGCAGGCTGCGCATCTGCGTCTGGATCGCGCGCACCGTGCCATCGCCGAGCAGTATGCCGTTTTGTGCGCCGACACCATTGAACGCGGTCAGGTTCTTGATCGTGCTGTTGGCGGTGTTGAACGAGGTGACAAAAGATTGCACCGCATCGGTCACACTCTTGGTGTCGCGGCTGACAGTCAGGGTGAGCGGCACGCCGACATTGGTCTGGACGAGATTCAGCGTCACGCCGTCAATAGCGTTCGTCACCGTGTTGGTGGGCTGGTTAACCGTAATGCCATCCACTTTAATCTGCGCATCGCGCGCGACGGCAACCTGGCTGAGGTTTTTGCCGCTGCCCACCACAGCAGTCGGGTTATAGGCCAGCGCAGACAGACCGCTTGTGTCGGTGTCGGTGGCGTCGTCGTCGGTGACGGTCACTTTCAGGCTGTTGGCCGCGCCACTGTCGGTGGAGGTGAGCACCAGCCGGTTGCCGGTGGCGCTGCCGTCGTTGACGATGGTGGCCGTCACCCCGGCATTGGCGGCGTTGATTGCATCGCGGATGCCGGCCAGCGTGTTGTTGGCCGGAGCGATGGCGATGGTTTTGGTGGCTTTCTCGGCATTCACGGTGAAGGTGTTTAAACCGCTGTCATACGTGCCGAACTGGATAGTCAGCGTGCCCGAGCCGACGACACTGCTGGGCGCAGCATAGCCCGACGAAGCCACTTTATGTTGCTGCGCCAGTTGCAGCACTTCGAGTTGATAGCTGGCGGGAGTGGCGCTGCCACTGGCGCTGGCGCTGAGCACTTTGGTGTCGGAAGAAGTGGCACTAAGCGCCTGAAATTTGCTGCTACTGCTGAGATTTTGTAGTGCACCTTGAAAGCTGGCGAGTGCACTGCGCACCTGTCCAAAAGCGGACAGTTTCTGGGTATAGGCCAGCTCCTGCCTGACCAGTGCGTTGAGCGGCTGGCGCTCGGCCGCCATCAACTGGCTGACGATGCCGTTGACGTCGAGACCTGATCCGATACCGGGCGATGAAATCATGGTCGGCTCCTCAGGCTTCGCGGTTGATCAGCAGACCCTGCATGCGGTCGATCGATCGTGAGATGGCCAGCATTTCCTCGCTGGGAATCTGGCGCAGGACCTCATCGGTTGCTGTGTCGACCATCTTGACCACGGTGCGGCCGCTGTCCTGGTCGAGCGAAAACTGGATGCTGGTTGACATGGATTGCACATACGCATTGGCCGACTGCACGGCGGCAGCGACCGCTTCCGGGGTTACGGGTTGCGCGGGCGCGAAAACGGGATTGTCGAGTGTGGCGCGTTGCGCGGGCGTAACCGGGACGGGTGCGGATGCGGGGGCTTGCCGAAGGGCGGCAAGGTCAACTGAATCGACTTTTCCAATAGACATGATCTTTCCCCTAATCTAGGTGCGACGAAGGCGGAACAAGGTTTAACCCCTGCTCCGCCGTTTCGTCAGGCGCCTTGGCGCCCGTTCTTGCTTAACCGCGCAACAGCGAGAGCACGTTGTTCGGCAGCGAGTTGGCCTGCGCCAGCATCGCCGTACCGGCCTGCTGCAGGATCTGGCCGCGCGTCAGCGCAGCGGTCTCGGCGGCGAAGTCGGCATCCAGGATGCGGCTGCGCGCGGCGGAGAGGCTTTCCGACGTCCCTTGCAGGTTGGAAATGGTGGATTCAAAGCGGTTCTGAATCGCGCCGAAGGTGCTGCGCAGGGTGCTGATCGATGTCAGTGCGGCATCAATACGCATGAGGGTGTCGTTCGCGGCCGCCACGGTTTTGACATTCACCGATCCAATCGTCGTGGTGTCACGGGCGATTGTGGTGTTTGCACCGGCAAAGCCCATGCGGTCACCGTCACCGGTGATGACGATGTTTTCCGTGGCCGACAGGGTCAGCGTTCCACCATTCACTGCGGTGGCATCCGTGCTGTAGGCGGTCGCATTGGCGGCGGTACCCACCGTGCCGTCCCGATAAATCACGCCATTGACGGTCGACGACCCGCCAGCGCCTGCGCTGATACCACCAGTCGATAGGTTAAGCGTTTGGCCGATGTTGATGTCGCGGCCGTCCGCGGCGCTCAGACGCAGGTCAGTGCCGGTCAAGGAAGCGGTTACACCTGTGTTTGCACTTTGGGCGTTGATCGCGTCGGTAATCTGCTGCGTGGTCAGTCCGGTTGCGGACGAGTCGTAGCCGGCGAAAATATCGGTGCCATTGATCTTGAGACTGTAAGTGGCACCAGCACCACCAGCAGTCACCGCAGCCGCAGTGAGCTCGATGTTGTTCGTTGCGGTTGCGGTCAATCCAGGCACACTGGCGGCGTTGATGGCCTGTGCCTTCGAGTAAGCGCTGCCGACAGACTGACCGGCAGACGAGCCTTGGAGTGACGCACCAATTGTCTTGGCTGTACCCGAGCCCACCTGGATGGTGCCCGACCCGGAGAGGGCTGTGGTGGTTACCTCGACAGTGGAGGTTCCCTTTGCAATTTGACCGATCTGATTGGTACGCGTGCCGACACTCAAGTTAATGTCAATCGTTTCATTGGCATTGGCACCGACCTGGAAACTGGCGGTACCGAACGTGCCGTCAAGCACTTTCTGGCCGTTGAACGCGGTCTGGCTGCCGACACGATCAATTTCAGCGAGACGTTGCTGCACTTCCTGGTTCAGTGCTTCGCGATCCGAAGCGCTGTTGGTGGCGTTGGCGGCTTGCACAGCCAGTTCGCGGATGCGCTGCAGGTTGTCGGTGACGGTGCCGAGCGCGCCTTCGGCGGTCTGCGCCAGCGAGATGCCGTCGTTGGCGTTGCGCACAGCCTGGTTGAGGCCGCGGATTTGCGAAGTCATGCGCTCGCCAATCGCCAGGCCGGCGGCGTCGTCCTTGGCGCTGTTGACGCGCAGGCCGGAAGACAGGCGCTGGATCGAGGTGTTGAGCGCGGACTGAGACATGTTCAGGTTGCGCTGGGTGTTGAGCGAAGCGATGTTGGTGTTGATCACTGCTGCCATGATGTTTCTCCTTGGGTGGGTCGAGGGTTCCGGCTTTTATCCCTGAAATCGGGTTGGTGCCGTCAACTTTGGTCTGCCCGCTGGGCTACATGAACCGCCGTTGTGTGAAGAATCGTCGGGGGCTGGAGAAAGTTAAGGCCGATTTTCCAAAAAACTGCATCGTTGTCATTCCGCAGTGTCCTGAGGGGCGACCGGTGCCGTGCAGACGCGGTTCTTGCCGGCCTGCTTGGCCTGGTACATGGCGGCGTCGGCGCGGCCGATGGTGGCTTCCTGCAATTCGCCCGCCGTGCGCTCGGCGACGCCGGCGCTGAAGGTGATCAGCACCTTTTCATTGTTGTCGAGGAAGTATCTTTTGGTGAGGCTGCGCTGCAGGCGGGTGATGATCTGCGCGGCCTCGTCGAGCGGCGTGTTGGGCAGGATGATGAGGAACTCTTCGCCGCCCAGGCGCGCGATGTGGTCGGTGATCCGCAGTTCTTCCTTTGCTACCTTGACCAGGTGGACCAGCGCATCGTCGCCGGTCCGGTGGCCCCGAAGGTCGTTCAGCGCCTTGAAGTTGTCGATATCCAGCACGGCGATGCAGAAGGGTGTGTTGTAGCGGTCGGCGCGCGAGGCCTCGCGCGCGAACTCGTCGTCCAGTCCGCGCCGGTTGAGGCTGTGGGTCAGCGGGTCTTCGCGCACCAGGGCGCTCATTTCGGCAAGCTCGGTTTCCAGCTGCCTGATGCGCGCTTCGGCCTGCAGGGCCGCATCGCGCTGCTCGATCAGCTGGTCGTGCGCGCGCCGGCTGTCGGCCTGCGCGGTGCGGGTGTCCTCCATCAGGCTTTCCATGATGCGGCTCAGTTCACCTACGTCCTCGGTGTTGCTGATGCGCTCGATGTGGGAGGCGATCTTTTCCTGGTATTCGTCGTTTGCCGCCACCGCGTCGCTCATGCGGCTGACGAAGGTGGTCATGGTGGCTTTCAGCGTGGCGGTGGCCTCGCGCAGGCCGTGCTTGACCAGGCTTTGCTTGTAGATCACTTCCTTGAGCCGCTTTTCCGCTTCCTGCAGCGACCGCGCCTTCAGCGGCCCGGCGATGACTTGCTGCACCATGTCGAGCTGGCCGCGCAGCCAGGTGTCGTCGTCGAGCAGTTCGCCGATGTTTTCCACCAGCAGCAGCAGGATGCGCTTGAGTGTTTCCTGCTGGTCGCGGGCGTCCGTGGCCTGCAGCTCGATGCCGACCCACAGTGATTTCAGGCCGGCTGCGGCATCGCGCAGGCGGGCGACGCCGTCGGCTTCGCGCACGGCGCCGGCGAGCTGCTGGGCTTTTTCCGCCAGGCGCGGGGCGTGCGTCAGCTGCGACACGACGGCGAATTCCAGGGTTTTGGCCAGCAGGTCGCGCAGCAGGGCAGTGTTGTCTTCCTGCGGGCGCTCTACCAGGTCGGCCGGCTGCGGCCTGACCGGCTGCGGCTTGAGCTGCGCGGTGATTTCGGAAAGCTGCCAGCTGCATTGCCGCCAGTCGCTCTTGTCGATGGCCTTGTTGAGGCTGGCCAGCTGGGCCGACAGCGCAGGGTGGTGCGCCTTCAGGTCGTTGACCAGTTCCGCCAGCACACCGGCGGCGGTGGCGGCGTTGGCCGGGGCTGCCGGAACGCCGACGATTTCTTCGTACAGGGTCTGGTAATTGTCCGGGGTCGGCGCAATCCGCCGCATCGCCAGGCGGCGCAGGGTTTCGCGCGCGACCTCGGTCGGGTTGTCCAGATTGATTTTGACAGTGGGTTCGGCCATGTTTGCGCCCCGGCCCCGCATGGGCCTTTCACGATGCCCTCGCATGGTAGGGCGGGCAGGGGCGGGTTGAAGGGCGGATTAGGACGGGAAAACCCCGGCAATTCCAAACGCAGTCTCAAGTAAAATGCAGGAGGCCCGTCCCCGGGCCGATGGGGTGCTCCGCAGGCGGCCGAAAATCGCGGCGGGGGCGCCGCTCCGTTAATCCAGAAGTCCCTGTTTGATGGCGTAATGGGTCAGTTCGGCATTGTTCTTGAGCTGCATCTTCTTCAGCAGGCGGGCGCGGTACATGCTGACGGTCTTGACCGACAGGGCGAGCTTGTCGGCGATGGCGGAGACGGGAAGCCCGGAGGCGATCATGCACAGGGTCTGGTATTCGCGGTTGGACAGCTCTTCATGCGGCAGGCCATCGCGTTCGCCGCTGACCTGGCTGGCGAGTTCCTGGGCGACTTCGGGGCTGATGTATTTCTTGCCGGAGACGACCAGCCGGATGGCGCCGATCAACTGGTCGGGTGCGCTCTGCTTGTTGAGGTAGCCGGCGGCGCCGCTCTTCAGGGCGCGCACCGCATACTGGGTTTCGCGGTGCATGGACAGCATCAGCACCTTGATTCCGGGATGCTCCTTTTTCAGGAGTACCAGGGTTTCCAGGCCGCTGCGGTCAGGCATGGAAATGTCCATCAGCACCAGGTCCCATTGCTCGCGCCGGGCCATCTGCAGGGCGCAGCGGGAACAGTCGGCTTCGCCGGCGACTTTGAGGTCGTCGACTTCGGCCAGGATTTGCTTGAGCCCCTCGCGGACGATGGCATGATCGTCGACGATCAGGATGCGATACGGTTCTGCTACGGCCACGGTCGTTCTCTGCTTAGCGTTATGGACAGATTATGCCGTCATTTCGCCGCATCGGGCGCGGGGGCGGACAAAGGAATTCGCAGGCTGACCTGGGTACCCTGGCGTTTGGCGGGCTGGACTGCGAGTTCGCCGCCCAGCGCGGTTGCGCGCTCGCTCATGCCGAGGAGGCCGAAGGCAAGCCTGCCCTTGTCGCCGCGCTCGGGCTGGATTCCCCGGCCATTGTCGGTGAGGGTGACCAGCAAGGTGTCCTGCTCCCGTACCAGCTTGAGTTTGACCCGGGTGGCGCGGGCGTGCTTGGCGACATTGGTCAGCGCTTCCTGCACGATGCGGAAAACGGCGATTGCGGTGTCGGGATCGAGCGGGATGGGCTCGTCGGGCGCGCTGAATCGGGTGGCGATATCGGTGTTGCGGGCAAAGCGCTGCAATTGCCAGTCGATGGCCGCGACGATGCCGAAATCCAGCGCAGACGGCCGCAGGTTGGAGGCGATGCGGTGCGCCGCCTCGAAGGTCTGGTCGACCACGCTGTCGAGGTAGGCGGTGCGTTCGATCAGCTTCGTTTGCTCGGGCGGCAGATGCTTCATCAGCCACGACAGGCCGATCTTGATCGCCGTGAGATTGCCGCCGAGATCGTCGTGCACCTCGCGGGCAAGGTTGAGACGCTCCTGTTCCTTGACGGTTTCGACGTGCGCGGCCAGCGCGCTCAGCTGCGCCCGCGAGCGCCGGATTTCCGCCTCTGCCAGCTTGCTGTGCGTCACGTTCAGCATGATGCCGTCCCATAGGGTGCCGTCCGCAGACATGCGCTGGCTGACCCGGATGTTCACCCATTTCACGTCTTTCCAGTCTTTCATCCAGATGCGGCCTTCCCAGTTGAAGCTCAGGTGGACGCCGCCGGCTTCGGCCAGTCTGGCCAGATAGTCGTCCCGGTCTTCTTGAAGGATGAGTTTGAAGAACCGTTCCGGATTGGCACGCAGCGCAGCCGCCTTGATGCCGAGCAGCTGGGTGGATTGCTCGCTGACATAGTGCAGCATGGGCGCGGCGCCGTCCTTTTGCATGACCTGGAAGGCCATGCCGGGGATGTGCGCCACGATCGCGCGCAGATCGGAGGCTGAATGTTCCAGTGCCTGCTGCGTGGCTTCGCGCAGGCTGACGTCGTTGGCGATGCAGATGAAAACCGGCTTGTCGCGGCCGTTCGAGTAAAACAGCCGGGCTTCGACCGGATAGTGGGTGCCGTCGCGGCGGCGGCAGTGCACATTGAGGGCGGTACGGCGTTTTTTGCCGTTTTTCAGCAGGGCAAGCAGCGTGTTGAATGAGCGGCCATCCTGAGGCGCCAAAATATCCAGCGGCGTCAGCTTCTGCAAGGCCTTGAGCCGATATTGCAGATTACGTTTTGCGGCGGGGTTGGCCTGGATGATCTGCAAGGTGTCCGCGTCGAACACCAGCACCTCGGTTGTCGTTTCCTGCAAAATCGACAGCAACAGCGCGCCTTCGTCGGCAGCTTTGAATGAACGCATGTTCCTCCTGGGGTTGAACCTTGATTCCTCAGTTGACCGCTTCTCGTCCCTTGGAAAGCCTGATGAATACCGAATATTTCAGTTCCGATGGCGTTCACCCACCGGTTGAGTCCGCTACGCAGCCGATTGCACGGTTTTCGCGTCGCCTGGCTGCGTTGCTCCTCGTTGCAGGGAGCGACCAGGCGGCGCCTCGCGCCTTGCCAGCCGACGCGAAAACCGCACACTCGGGCGCGTCCAACTGAGGAATCAAGGTTGAACCCTGAAACGGCTACGATCCAGCCATCTTGAGCGCAACATTATCGGTGCAAACCGCCTGCCCCATGGGCCTGACTTGAAACCCGGGCAATTTCCCCTCATTTACTAGACTAAATAAGTGAGGGAAAGCCCTATGTCTGCCATCCGACCTGCCGCCGTTGCGGGAATGTTCTACCCGGACAACCCCGGTGTGCTGGCGCAAACGCTTGCCGAATTGCTGGCTCATCCCAGTGCCGTACTGGCGCGCCCGCCGAAGGCGCTGATCGTGCCGCATGCCGGCTATGTCTATTCTGGCCCGGTCGCCGCCAGCGCCTATGCGCAGCTGGCGGCGCTGCGCGGCCGCATCCGCCGGGCGGTGCTGCTCGGCCCCACCCATCGCGTCTGGGTGCGCGGCCTGGCGCTGCCCGAGGCGGAACGCTTCGCCACCCCGCTGGGCGAAGTGCCGCTGGATCGCGAGGGCATGCAGCGGCTGGCCGATCTGCCGCAGGTGAGCCGCAGCGCGGCGGCGCACCAGATGGAACATTCGCTGGAGGTCCAGCTGCCCTTCCTGCAGCAGGTTCTGGGCGACTTTCAGCTGCTGCCGCTGGCGGTGGGCGAGGCCACCGCGGCCGAGGTGGCCGAGGTGCTGGAGCGGGTGTGGGGCGGCGACGAGACGCTGATCGTGGTCAGTTCCGACCTGTCGCATTTCCTGCCCGACGCGGCCGCCCGCAAGGTGGACGGCGATACGGTGAACGCCATCCTGGCGCTGGATTCGCACCTTGGCCACGAGCAGGCCTGCGGCGCCACGCCGATCAACGGCCTGCTGCTGGCAGCGCGCAAGCACGGCCTGCACCCGGTCGCGCTGGACGTGCGCAACTCCAGCGACACCGCCGGCGACCCCGAGCGGGTGGTCGGCTATGCCGCATTCGCTTTTACGGCTGAAGCCAACCCTGACCAGCCGGACGCGGAAAAAGGCTCGACCCTGCTGAAGCTGGCGCGTGCCGGAATCGCCTCGAAGCTGGACCAGCCTGTGACGCCCCCGGCGCAGGCTGGCTGGCTGGCCGAACCGGGCGCAAGCTTCGTCACCCTAACTTGCAGGGGCGAGCTGCGCGGCTGCATCGGCACGCTGGAAGCGCACCGGCCGCTGGGGATCGACGTGCGGGAAAATGCGGTGGCAGCGGCGTTTCGCGACCCGCGCTTCATGCCGCTTTCGCGCGCGGAATTCGACGACATCCGGGTCGAGGTGTCGGTACTGTCGCCGGCCCAGGCGCTGGCGGTGGACGATGAGGCGGCGGCGCTGGCCGCGCTGCGGCCGAACGTCGACGGCGTGGTGTTCGAGTATCGGCATTTCAGAAGCACCTTTCTGCCGCAGGTGTGGGAGCAGCTGCCCGATCCGGCCGGTTTTCTCGCGCAGCTGAAGCGCAAGGCCGGGCTGCCGATGGATTTCTGGGCGGAGGGCGTGCGCCTGTCGCGCTACACCGTCAGCAAGTGGAAGGAGCCCGTAGCATGAGCATTCCCGAATCGCACACCCCGGCACGCTGGTGGCATGTGCTGCCCGACGGCCGCATCCAGTGCGACCTGTGCCCGCGCTATTGCAAGCTGCACGAGGGCCAGCGCGGCCTGTGCTTCGTGCGCAGGATGGAAGGCGGCAAGATGGTGCTCACCACCTACGGCCGCTCGTCCGGTTTCTGCGTCGACCCGATCGAAAAAAAACCGCTGAATCACTTCTACCCGGGGTCGTCGGTGTTTTCCTTCGGCACCGCCGGCTGCAACCTGGCGTGCAAGTTCTGCCAGAACTGGGACATTTCCAAGTCGCGCGAGACCGACACCATGGTCGACCGGGCGATGCCGGACGAGATCGCCGCTGCCGCCGGGAAGAGCGGCTGCAAGAGCGTGGCCTTCACCTACAACGACCCGGTGATTTTCGCCGAATACGCGATGGACGTGGCCGACGCCTGCCATGCGCGCGGCATCAAGACCGTGGCGGTTACCGCCGGCTACATTACCGAGGCGCCGCGCCGCGAGTTCTATTCGAAAATGGACGCAGCCAACGTCGACCTCAAGGCCTTCACCGAGGATTTCTACGTCAAGCTGACCGGCGGCCATCTGCAGCCGGTGCTCGACACGCTGGTGTACCTGAAGCGCGAGACGGACGTCTGGTTCGAGATCACCACCCTGCTGATTCCCGGGCACAACGACTCCGACGCCGAAATCGAGGCGATGAGCCAGTGGATTATGCGCGAGCTCGGCCCCGACGTGCCGCTGCATTTTTCTGCCTTCCACCCCGACTGGAAGATGAGGGACGTGCCGCCGACACCGGCCTCCACCCTGACCCGCGCGCGCGACATCGCGCTGAAGGCGGGGCTGCACTACGTCTACACCGGCAACGTGCACGACCCCGCCGGCGGCACCACGTCCTGCCCGAACTGCCACGAGGCGCTGATCGTGCGCGACTGGTATCGCATCGACGATTACAAGCTCACGCCCGACGGCCACTGCCCGCATTGCGGCACCGCCATCGCCGGCCGCTTCGGCGTATTCAGCCACCCCTTCGGCAATCGCCGCATCCCGATTGCCATGCACCGGGAGAACCGGGCATGAATACCTCGTCCCTGACCCATATCCCGGCCGGCAACGTCACCATCGAGGGCATGCTGGAGATCCCCGATCGCGCCGTCGGGCTGGTGCTGTTCGCCCACGGCAGCGGCTCGTCGCGCCACTCGCCGCGCAACAACTATGTCGCCGGCGTGCTGCGGCAGGCCGGCGTCGGCACCCTGCTGATGGATCTGCTGACGCCGGCGGAAGACCGCGACTACGCCCGCCGTTTCGACATTGCGCTGCTGACGCAGCGCCTGCTGGATGCGGCGCGCTGGGTGGTGTCGCAGCCGGCCACCCGCGAGCTGCCGCTCGGGTTTTTCGGCGCCAGCACCGGCGCCGCGGCCGCGATCGAGGCCGCGGCGATACTGGGTGCGGATGCCCGGGCCGTGGTCTCGCGCGGCGGCCGTCCCGACCTGGCGAGCCGCGAGGCGCTGGCGACAGTGACGGCCCCGACCCTGCTGCTGGTCGGCGGCCTGGACGACGGCGTGATCGACCTCAACCAGCAGGCCTATGCCCGGCTGCACTGCGAAAAAGAACTGGTCATCGTACCTGGCGCCACCCACCTGTTCGAGGAACCCGGCACCCTGGAAGAGGTGGCCCGCCAGGCCGCGGCCTGGTTTGCAAAGCATCTGCCGGCGTAGCCGATTTTTTCATGAATGGCAAAGAAGCATCGTCGCCCCGGCTTCCGCCGGGGCGACGCATGTGCGTGCTGGCCGCTCACCCATGCCCGTGGCATGATGAAAAGCATGTCCCCCGATCAAGCCAACGCCATTTTCGTCGCCCGCGGCCTCACCAAGGTCTACCGCATGGGCGAGGTCGAGGTGCATGCGCTGCGCGGCATCGACCTCACCCTCTATCGCGGCGAACTGGTGGTACTGCTCGGCCCCTCCGGCAGCGGCAAGTCGACGCTCTTGAACATCCTCGGCGGGCTCGATGCGCCCACCGGCGGCGAGGTGCGTTATCTCGACCACATGCTGACCGGCGCATCCGAGGCCGAGCTGACCCGCTTCCGCCGCGAGCACGTCGGCTTTGTGTTCCAGTTCTACAACCTGATCCCCAGCCTCACCGCGCGCGAGAATGTCGCTGCGGTGACGGAGATATCCGAGTCCCCCATGCGGCCGGAAGACGCACTGCGGCTGGTCGGCCTGGGCGAGCGGCTGGACCATTTCCCGGCACAGCTTTCCGGCGGCGAGCAGCAGCGGGTGGCGATCGCCCGCGCCGTCGCCAAGAACCCGGCGGTGCTGCTGTGCGACGAACCCACCGGCGCACTCGATTCGGCCACCGGCGTGGTGGTGCTCGATGTGCTGGAAAAGGTGAACCGCGAGCTCGGCACGCTCACCGTGCTGATCACCCACAACGCCGGCATTGCCGACATGGCCGACCGGGTGGTCCGCCTGTCCGACGGGCGGATCGCCGAGATCCATGCCAACGCCGCGAAGCAGGCGGCGCACGAACTGTCCTGGTGAACAATGCCTCTGGCCGAGACGCTTTCTCCGGATTTCTGGCAGCCGCCCCTTGCAGCGCTGCAGGCCGATCTGGAAGCCGGGCCTGAAGGCCTGAGCGAGCCGGAAGCCGAAGTTCGTCTCGGCACCTTCGGGCCCAACCTGCTGCGCCCGCGTGCCGAGCGGGCGTGGATCCGGCAGTTCGTGGCGCACTTCAGGAATCCGTTGATCCTGGTCCTGCTGGCGGCGAGCGCGATTGCCGGCGTGCTGGGCGACGTGAAGAGCTTCGTCGTCATCACCGGCATCGTGCTGATGAGTGTGGTCCTGGATTTCTTCCAGGAATATCGTGCCAGCCGTGCCGTGGAAAAACTGCGGCATACGGTGGCCTTGCGTGCGTCGGTGATACGCGATGGCCTGGCGCGTGAGATCCCGGTCGTCGAACTGGTGCCCGGCGACGTGGTGCTGCTCTCGGCAGGCGACCTGGCGCCGGCGGATGGCCGCGTGCTGGCGGCGCGCGACCTGTTCGTCAACCAGGCCATGCTGACCGGAGAATCCTACCCGGTGGAAAAACGCGCGCAGGACGTACTCCCCGGCGCCGACATGACGGCGGCGGCGAACGCGCTGTTCCTGGGCACCTCGGTCATCAGCGGCAGCGGTCGCATGCTCGTCGTCCGAACCGGCTCAAAAACGGCGCTGGCACAGATCGCCGACACTCTGGCACAGCGCCCGCAAGCCACCGCATTCGAGCGCGGCACCCAGGCTTTCGGCGCCCTCATCCTGCGGCTCACCGTGATCCTCGTGCTGGCGGTACTGCTGATCAATGCCGCGTTTGATCGTCCGCTGTTCGAATCCTTCCTCTTCGCCGTGGCGCTGGCGGTGGGCCTGACGCCGGAACTGCTGCCGATGGTGCTCTCGGTCACCCTGTCGCAGGGTGCGATGCGGCTGGCGCGCCGCAAGGTCATCGTCAAGCGCCTGTCCGCGGTGCAGGAACTGGGCGGTATCGACGTGCTGTGTACCGACAAGACCGGCACCCTGACCGAAGGCCATATACGGCTTGAGCGCCACGTCGATGCCCTCGGCCGCGACAGCGACCGCGTGCTGGAACTCGCCTATCTCAACAGCCAGTTCGAAACCGGCATCAAGAGTCCGCTCGACGAGGCGATTCTGGCGCACACCCACATCGACGTCAGCGCGTGGCGCAAGATCGACGAAGTGCCGTTCGACTTCGAGCGGCGGCGGGTGTCAGTGCTGCTGGAGCGCGAGGGCAGGCGCTGCCTGTTCGTGAAGGGTTCGCCCGAGGACGTGCTGCGGCTGTGTACCCACTACGAAGACGCGGATGCGCAGCATCCCCTGGACGACGCGGCGCATGAACGCATCCTGGCCCTGTTCGATCAACTGGGCCGCGACGGCTTCCGCGTGCTCGGCATCGCCTGGCGCGAGACGCCGCCGCAGCAGGACCACGCCGTGGTCACCGACGAGAGCGAACTGGTGTTCAGCGGCTTCGCGGCCTTTCTCGATCCGCCGAAAGCCAGCGCGGCGCCGGCGCTGGCCGCGCTGGCCGCTGCCGGCGTGGCGGTGAAGATCGTGACCGGCGACAACGAACGGGTCGCGCGCTACATCTGCGACAGGCTGGACGTGCCGATCACCGGCGCACTCAACGGCACCGACCTGCAGGGCATGGACGACCCTGCGCTGCAGGTGCAGGTGGAGCAGGTGAACCTGTTCTGCCGCGTCACGCCCGCGCAGAAGACGCGCATCCTCAACGCGTTGCGGGCGCGCGGCCACGTGGTGGGCTTTCTCGGCGACGGCATCAACGACGCGCCGGCCCTGCATGCGGCCAACGTCGGCATCTCGGTCGACAGTGCGGTTGACGTTGCCAAGGAGGCGGCGGACCTGGTGATGCTGGAGCATGATCTCAACGTGCTGATGGCGGGCGTGCTGGAAGGACGGCGCACCTTCGGCAACGTCACCAAATACATCATGATGGGAACCAGTTCCAATTTCGGCAACATGTTCAGCATGGCAGGTGGCGCGCTGCTGCTGCCTTTTCTGCCCATGTTGCCGATCCAGATTCTGCTCAACAATTTCCTATACGACCTGTCGGAGATCGCCATTCCGCTTGACGAGGTGGACGAGGATACGCTGGCCCGCCCGCGGGTGTGGAACATGGACTTCATCCGCAGCTTTATGCTGATGCTGGGGCCGGTGAGTTCGGTGTTCGATTTCCTGACCTTCTACGTGTTGCTGAAGGTGTTCGAGGCGAACGAGGCGCTGTTCCATACCGGCTGGTTCATCGAGTCCATCGCCACCCAGGTTCTGGTGATCTTCATCATTCGCACCCGCGGCAGTCCCTTCGCCAGTCGACCCAACCTCTGGCTGGTTGTGCTCTCGCTCGGCGTGGTGGCCTTCGCCATGGCCCTGCCCTGGCTGCCCTTCGCCGGCCACCTCGGCTTCGTGGCGCCGCAGCCCGCCTTTTACGTGGTGCTGGCCGGCATCGTCGTCGCCTACCTCGCGTTCATGCTGTGGGCGAAGCAGGTGTTCTACCGGCGCTGGGAACGGCGTCACCCGCGATGAAAGCCCTCGACCGCAAGCTCTTTCGCGACGTCTGGCATCTGCGCGGCCAGGTGCTGGCGATTGCCGCGGTGATCATGGGCGGCGTCGCCACCCTGGTGATGTCGCTCTCCACCTACGACTCGCTGGTCACCACGCGCGACCGCTTCTACAGCGAGTACCGCTTCGCCGAGGTGTTCGTCAGCCTCAAGCGCGCGCCCGAACCGGTGGCCGAGCGGCTCGCCGCGCTGCCCGGGGTGGAGCGCCTGGAGACGCGGGTGAAGGCCGGGGTGAAACTGGAAGTGGCGGGTTTCAGTGACCCCATCACGGGTCAGTTGTTGTCGCTGCCGGACCAGGGCGAGCCGCTGCTCAACGCGCTGCATCTCCGGCGCGGACGCATGGTGCAGCCCTGGAGCACGGACGAGGTGGTGCTGTCCGACACCTTCGCCGATGCGCACCGCTTTCAGCCGGGCGACACGCTCGCCGCCATCATCAACGGCAAGCGCAAGCAGCTCACCGTGGTCGGCGTCGCGGTGTCGCCGGAGTATGTCTACCAGATCGCACCCGGCGCCATGTTTCCCGATTTCAAGCGCTACGGCGTGCTGTGGATGGGGCGCAATGCGCTGGCCGCGGCCTACGACATGGAGGGCGCCTTCAACCAGGTCAGCCTGACGCTGGCGCGCGGCGCCCATGAGCAGGACGTGATCGACCGCGTCGACGCCGTGCTAGCGACCTACGGCGGAACCGGTGCCTACGGCCGCAAGACTCAGTTCTCCAACCGCTTTCTGTCCGAGGAGCTGAAGCAGCTGCGGACCACCGCCACGGTGTTCCCCGCCATCTTTCTCGGCGTCGCCGCCTTCCTGCTCAACGTGGTGCTGAGCCGGCTGGTCGCACTGCAGCGCGACCAGATCGCCATCCTCAAGGCCTTCGGCTATCCCTATCTGGCGATTGGCGCGCACTACGTCAAGCTGGTGCTGCTGATGGCGGTGCTGGGGGTGGCGGGCGGGGTGGCGCTCGGCGCCTGGTTTGGCCAGGGGCTCTCCAACGTGTACATGGAGACGACGTTCCGCTTTCCCTACCTTGACTACCGGCTCGATGCCGGGGTGATCCTGGTTGCCCTCGGAATCAGCGTCTTTGCTGCAGTCAGCGGCACGCTGTTTTCGGTCGCGCGCGCGGTGCGGCTGCCGCCGGCCGAGGGCATGCGCCCGGACATGCCGGTGGCCTACCACGCCACCCTGGTCGAGCGCATCGGCCTGCAGCGCTGGTTCGCCGCGCCGACACGGATGATCCTGCGCCACATCGAGCGGCGCCCGCTGAAGTCGCTCTTGACGGTGCTGGGCATCGCCTGCGCCTGCGGCCTGATGATGGTGGGCAATTACCAGAAGGGCGCGATCGACTTCATGGTCGACGTGCAGTTTCGCCAGGCCGCGCGCGAGGACCTGGCGCTCGCCTTCATCGAACCCACCTCCGGCCGCGCGCTGCACGAGCTGGCGGCGCTGCCGGGGGTCGATTACGTGGAAGGCTTTCGCAACGTGCCGGCGATCCTGCGCTTCCGGCACTACCAGCATCGCGCCGCGCTGTTCGGCATCCAGCCCGAAGGCCAGCTGCACCGCTCGCTCGACCGCAAGCTGCAGCCGGTGGCGGTGCCGCCCGGCGGGGTGGTGCTGACCGACCATCTGGCCAACAACATCCTGCACGTGAAGCCGGGCGACATGCTGACGGTGGAGGTGCTGGAAGGCCGCCGCCCGGTGCTGCAGGTGCCGGTGCTCGGCATCACCAAGCAGTTTCTCGGCGTCTCGGCCTACATGCAGCAGGCATCGCTGAACGCGCTGATGCGCGAGGACAGCACGGTTTCGGGCGCTTATCTCGCGGTGCGGCCGGGCATGGAAACCGAACTCTACGCCCGCCTGCACGAGCGCCCGCGCGTGCTCGGCATGGTCGCCAACAAGGCGGCGATCCAGAGCTTCTACGCCACCATCGGCGAGTTCATCCTGTTCTACAACCTGATCGCAACGCTGCTTGCCGGCGCCATCGGATTCGGCGTCGTCTACAACAGCGCGCGCATCGCGCTGTCGGAACGCGGCCGCGAGCTTGCCAGCCTGCGGGTGCTGGGCTTCACCCGCGGCGAGATCGCCTATATCCTGCTGGGAGAGCTGGCGCTCTTGACGCTGGCGGCGATTCCGGTCGGCTTCCTGGTCGGCGTCGGGCTGGTCGGCATCCTGGTGGTGGCGTTCCAGAATGAGCTCTACCGGCTGCCGCTGATCCTGACGCCGGAAAACTACGCCATGGGGGCGAGCGTGGTCATCGTTTCCGCGCTGCTCTCCGCCCTGCTGCTGTGGCTGCGCCTCGGCCGGCTGGACCTGGTGGCAGTACTGAAAACACGCGAATAAGGCAGGCAACAGACATGCAATTACGCGCAAAAATCGGAACGCTGGCGATCGCCGTGCTGGTGGCGGCGGGCCTCGTTGTCGGCTTCATGCCGCGCGCGGTCCCGGTCGACTTGGCCGAGGTGACGCGCGCGCCGCTTGCGGTGACGGTAGAAGAGGAGGGCAAGACCCGCGTCATGGAGCGCTACCTGGTGTCGGCGCCAGTGGCCGGCTACGTCCGCCGCATCGGCCTCAAGGCGGGCGATGCCGTAACGGCCGGGCAGATGCTCGCGGTGATCGAGCCTGCGCGCTCGGTGGCGCTCGACCCGCGTACCCGCCTGCAGGCGCAGGCGCAGGTGAGCGCCGCGCGGGCTGCGCTGGCCGTTGCCGAAGAAAACGCCCGTGCCGCCACGGCCGCCGCACAGCTGGCGCAGCAGGAACGCGTCCGCGCCGAATCGCTGCGCGTGTCGAATTTTCTCTCCGCTCAGGCGCTCGACACGGCGCGCAGCGCAGAGACCCGCGCCCGCGCCGCCGAGGCCGCCGCGCAGCACGCGGTCAGGGTGGCGCGCTTCGAACTGGAGATGGCGCGCGCCGCCGTCGCCAACACCGTCCGCCTGCAGGCCGGCGGCGCGGCCGAAGCCTTGCAGGTGCGCGCGCCGGTGGCCGGGCGCGTGCTGAAGCTGCTGCATGAAAGCGAGGGCGCGGTGGCGGCCGCCCAGCCGCTGCTCGAAATCGGCAATCCCGACAGCCTGGAAGTCGAGGTGGAAGTGCTGTCCACCCATGCGGTGAAAATCGCCCCCGGCTCGAGAGTCATCCTCGACCGCTGGGGCGGCGAGCAGGCGGTGCAGGGCACGGTGCGGGTGGTGGAACCGAGCGGCTTCACCAAGATTTCGGCGCTCGGCGTCGAGGAGCAGCGGGTGCGCGTGATTGTCAGCTTCAGCTCGCCGCGCGAGGCCTGGCAGCCCCTCGGCGACGGCTATCGGGTGGAAGCCCGCTTCGTGTTGTGGGAAGGCGACGACGTGCTGCAGCTGCCGACCAGCGCCTTGTTCAGACAAGGAGAAGGCTGGGCCGTGTTCGCGGTGGAAGGCGGCCGCGCCCGCGTGACCCCGGTCGAGACCGGCCGGCGTGCGGGACTGTCGACGCAGATCCTGTCCGGGCTTGCCGCCGGCACCCGCGTGGTCAGCCATCCGGACGACAGGATCAGCGATGGAACGCGGGTGAAGCCGCGCTGATGCATGCGACGATGCCGTCTTGCCCCGCTTAGAACTCGAGCTCGGCCTGGAGTCTGAATGTATTGTCGGGGGTGGCGCCCGTCAGGCCAAACAGCCAGGCGGCGTTGTACTTGATGGTTTGATGGTCGCCCGCGGAAAACTTGCCGAAGATGGCCGGGCCCATTTTATGGGACTGCTCGCTGGTAGTATCCCAATGGTCCCAGTCGCCCAAATCGCCAAATCCCTGGAGCCCGTATTCCAGGCTGGGTTGCCAGCGGTATTTCGCCTGCCACTGATAGCCTGCCTGGGTGGGGCTCGATACCGCGGCATCGAAGTGTTTCTCGAACAGGAGGTTGCCGTTCAGTTGCAGCTTGCCGAATTCGGTCTGGAACAGCGGACCGACTTTCAGTTCGATGCCCTCTTCGTCGCGGTCGCGGGGGATCTCGATCTCGGTGATAAGACCCACGTCCACCGGGTATTTGCCGGTTTCGGTGAGCTGGAACTTGTTCTCCCATTCGAAGGCGTCGTATTTGATGTCTGCGCTGCCCTCCCTGGCGTACTTTACGTAGGCCTCGGTCCACCACCAGTCGTTGGCGCCGTAGCCCAAGCCGAGGCTCGCCAGGGATTTGCGTGGATCGCTGTCAATGGTGCCGAATTTGAAGTCGATCTCCTTCTCGCCCTTCTCCACGGTGGGGGTAAAGACGTAGTCGGCGGGGCCTGCGTGGGCGGATTGCAGACAAAGCATGCCCATCGCAGCAATCCATGCTGCTTTCGATTTCATAACGTTCCTTTCAGATTGCTTGGGGGGTGTGGGGTCGATTCCAGCGCATCCCGAACAGGATGACGAGAAGGGTCAGACCGTAAAACAGCACCTGCATGCCGCTGGGGCGGGCCTCATAACCGGCGAGGAGGTGCAACAGGTTGCCCAGGATGGAATCCATGGGCAGCAGGGATGATGAATCCCAGAGCGGGGTGGCAAGCGGACGAATGACGTCTCCCTGGATCAGGAAACGCGCCATTTGCCCGGCCAGGCCGGCTGCCAGGAAGAGAATGAGGCCACCGGTAATGGTGAAGAAATGGCGCAGGGGAATGCGCGCAAGACCCGCATACAACGCCCAGCCGACGCCGATGCCGCCCGCCAGGCCTAGCAGCCCGCCGGATATCAGGGAGACGCGGCCGGAGCCGTCACCCGCTGCAAGGCCGTAGAGAAACAGCGCGGTTTCCGACCCTTCCCTCAGGACGGCCAGGGCGATCAGGATCGCCAGGGCCGACATTTCGCGCTGCCCGCTCTTGACCGCATGTCCGACCGATTTGGCCTGGGCCGCCATCTCGCGCCCGTGCGTGGCCATCCAGATGTTGTGCCAGCCCAGCATCAGCACGGCGATGCCAAGGATGGTGGCGTTGAACAGTTCCTGCCCGGTGCCTTCGGCCAGCTCTGCAATGGTTTCGGTCAGGCCCGCCACCACCAGGGAACCGGCCAGGCCGGCTCCGATTCCCACGGCGAGCCAGAGGTTACGGCCGGACAGTCCTCGCGTGGCGGCAGCGATGATGCCGATGAGCAGGGCAGCCTCGAAGCTTTCCCTGAAAACGATGATGGCTGATCCGATCA
>CAMTWC010000078.1:0-42426 GCA_947085345.1 uncultured Gammaproteobacteria bacterium
GTCGGGGAACAGGCCTGCCAAATCGTGTTCAGTGAATTTCATAGGGCAGCAGCGGCTCAAAAAGCAACGATTATCCTCGTGCTGGCATGCGAACTCAATTAAGATTGCCGCCATTGCGCCCATTCTCTATAATCCACGCCCAGCAGCCTGTCGGACTCGTTTCTCACGAAGCAAGTCCGACAGGCTGCTAGCGCCGGTGTAGCTCAGTCGGTAGAGCAGCGCATTCGTAATGCGAAGGTCGTCAGTTCGATTCCGATCGCCGGCACCAGTTGTAAAAAAACGCCGCCAACCAGCGGCGTTTTTTCCTGCCTCGCCACCCGCGCCTAAACCGTCTGCTCCAGCACGAGTTCGTCGAGACAACAGGGTTTATGGATGGCGTAGCCCTGGACATAGTCGACGCCGACTTCCCGCAACGCGCCCAGGATCGCAGCAGACTCCACGTACTCGGCCGCGGTGAGCATGCCGAGCGAATGGCCGATGTCGTTCATCGACTTGACCATGGCGTAGTCGCCGGGATTCTGCAGCATGTCCTTGACGAAACTGCCGTCGATCTTGAGGGTGTCGGTGCGCAGGTTCTTGAGATGGGCGTAGGAGGTGAAGCCGCTGCCGAAATCGTCCAGCGAGAACTTGCAGCCATAGCCGCGAATTTCCCGGATGAAGTCCTGCGCGGCGCCATAACTTTCGATGGCGGCGCTTTCGGTGATCTCGAAAATGATTTTGTCGGTGGGGAGGTCGCTGCCCGGCAGCACTTTCTGCAGATAGCGCATCACCTCGGGGTTGCTGAGCGAGGTGGCGGAAAGGTTGATGGCGAAGCCGCCCACGGACGCGAAGCTCGACCGGTTCGCCCCGATCCATTCGAACACCTTGCGCATCACCCAGATATCCACTTCGTGGGCGCGCTGCAGGCGCTCGACGGCGGGGATGAAGTGCGCCGGACCGATCTCCAGCCCGTCCTTGCCTTCGATGCCCAGCAGGATTTCGTAATAGGGCAGCAGGGACGTGCCGGCGCCGACGGGCATCACCTGCTGGCAGCGCAGATGCAGGCCACCGTCATTGAGGATGGCATCGAGGCGGCCTGCCCAGTCCATCAGCGATTCCTGGGACAGCAACTGGGGACTGGCCTGCTCGTATATCTGCATCCGGTTGCGGCCTTGGGATTTTGCGGTGATGCAGGCCGAGTCGGCGCGCCGGATCGCTTCTGCGGCGCTGGACCGGTCCGGCGCATATTCGGCGATGCCGATATTGAATCCGATGCTGTAGCCGTGTTGCCCATGCTGAAACGGGTAGTCCTTCATCTGGTCGAGCAGCTTGTCGACGGCGGGGCAACCTGCTGCCCGGCTGCAGTTGGGCAGCAGGAGCGCCAGGGTGTCGTCGCGGAGCGCAGCCAGAACAGCGTCGGGCCCGATTTGCGCACGTACCGCGTTGGCCAGATTGCGCGCCAGCGCTTCCGCCGCGTCCACGCCGCAGCTGTTGTAGACCATGCGGAACTGGTCGAACTCGATGATGCCGACGGCATGCACCTTGTCCGCCTGCTCCGGCAGCGCCAGCTGGTTCAGGCGCTGCATGAAGCCATTACGATTGAGCAGGCCGGTCACCGGGTCGTGCATGGCCTGATTCAGCAGGTCCTGGTAAGTCTCGTCGAACAGCGCATATTCCGAACGCTCGATCAGCGGCAGGCCGAGATCCCTGCCCGGTTTCGCGACACCGCTCTGGAGCTGCCGGGAAAGCTCGGTGAGCGTGAACTCCAGTTTGTTGGTGGCTGAGCGGTTGGCAAACGCACAGTTCGATGGCGGCTGGCTGATCCAGATGAGCTGCATCGGCACCCGGCTGCCTTCCAGTCTGAAATCCCACCAGTCTCCCACTCGCAGGCGATCTGCCAGCCGGCGATGCGTAGTCTGGGTTTCATCTGCCTCGCCTTGCGGCGCGGCCAGTCTGCCGGGGGGCACCCTGACCATCGCGGGGCCTGCGGCAGAAGGGGACGACACATCGGCCAGCCTGTCACCCAGCTCGTCGATGAACGCGGCCAGCAGCCTGGCATCGACATTGATCGTCGCCAGCGTGCGCTCGATCTCGCTCAGCAAGGCCTGCGCCGCCTCCGCGGTTCGCGATCCGTCCGCATCGGGGCCGAGCCAGGCGAACAGCCGGTCCAGCACCGCCAGAGCCGCGTCCCACGCTTCGCCCTGCGCCCCCTGGCGCATTTCCAGCAGCACGAGGTGCTGGCGCCAGCCCGCATCCAGCGGGCGCAGCAGCATGGCGGGCACCTCGCGTCCCGCCAGACGCTGTTCCAGCGCCGCATTGACCCGGGAACGGGCGGTGCGGATGCACGCCCGACCCTCGCACGCCTCCTGCAGGCGCGCGACGCGCGTTCTGCGGATCTGCAGGATTGGCAGCAGCACCTTTTCGAGGCTGTCGCGAACCGCCTCGAAAATGCCGGTGGCCCGGCGCCAGGCGTCCTGCTGCCCCGGCGAGGGCGATGCGCGCATCAACCTGTTCGGTCAATGGCGGCGGCATCGGGCTGCCCGGCGCTGCCTGGATCGCCAGCGGCAAGCCGTCCAGTGCCGCCAGCAGCTCGCTCAGGCCGGCAGCCGGCACGCCCTGCGCGACGGAAGGGTGCAACGCAGGGTCATCGCGTCCAGCCAGCTGGCGGGCAGCCTGTTGCAGACGACCCAGCACGTCCAGAACCCCGGGCGGCCGGGCAGCAACCTGCCCCGCCGGAAAGCCGCCGTGGAAACGCGCCCGCGCCGCACGCGTCCCCGTTGCCGCACCGTGGGAGGCGTTGAGGCTGGCCAGAATCCGGTCCAGGTTATATTCGGCCTGGTCCGGGGCCAGGTGAATGCCGGCCCGATCCTGCTTGGAGAGCGTGTTCAGCGTGGCGGCAATTTCGGCCAGATCCAGTTCGGGCCTGCGGCTTTCGGCGCGACGCGGATCGACTGCTGCGGCCGCTGGCCGTGTCTTTTCGCATTCCGGCGCGGCCGGCTGCAGGGCCGCCAGCACCTGGTTGAGTTGCTGGTACAGCGCCGGGGCACGGCTCGACACTGCCTGCCCCAGCGCCTCATACAGATGCGCCCGCACGGGGTTGGAAAAATCCACATCCTGGATCACGCCCCTGAAGGTGCGGCAGATCGCTTCCGGTCCGAAGGGGTTGGTCTTCCTGTCGACGGGCGTGCCGACCAGCCGGCTGTAGCGCTGCTCGAATGCATACAGCTGTGCGGCGATGTCCGCCTCGATCAGCTTGATCGCCGCCGACACGTTCAGCCAGTCTTCGAATTCAGCTTCGTCGACGAGGGCCAGCTGGTCTTGCTCGGGCGCGTCGGGGGGGGCTTCGACTGCCGTCCCGACATTCTGGATACGGTCGCATATGGCTGAAAAAGGGGTATCCGATTTTCGTGATTGAAAGTGGTTCAAAGCTCACCCGCTTCGATCATGCGGATCAGCGTTGAAATATCGACGCCGTAGTTCTTCTCCGGCTTTTCCGATCCTGTTGATTTCGGGACGTAGGGCTTCGGCTCAGGCGGCGTCATGCGGGCCAATGATTCGCCCATCTCGAAGTTTTTGAAGTTGCTGGGTAGCCCATACATCATGACCGGCTCCGGTTCAGCCTGCCGACGCCCCTTGCGCTCGAACTTGGGCCGCGACAGCTTGTGTTTGTGCGCACCCTCAGCAAACAGAATCTTGGCTCGTAGCGCCTCAAAGCTGTAGCCCCGACCAAGCCGGTTCATAACGCGGATCAGGCTGTTCAAGCTCTCGGTGTAGGCGTTGGTGACGGGGTGATTGAAGTAATTGAGGATCGGCATCGTCCAATTGCCCCATACCCGCCCGATGTCGGCAAAGGCGTCTGCAATCTCATACGGAATGCCCCTCTGCCACTGGATGAACTTGGCTTGTGCCTCATCGGGAGACTCGGCATCGTAGATACCAAAGAACTGCTCCTTGAGCCGATAGGCTTCACCAAGCTCTGGGTAGTTCTTCGTCCAGCCATCGAGCAGTAGCGCTTCCTTGTCATTCAGGTCGCGCTCGCGCTTGAGCAATACAAAGCGGTCGTGCATCAACCCGCGACGTTGTTTTGGTGTCAAGGACTCGCGCAAGCTCTTTCTGACCCGTTCCATCGCGTCGTTCGCCATGCGAACAACGTGGAATTTGTCCACCACGATCTCGGCCTGCGGAATGACCGCCCGGACAGCATCGCGGTACGGCGTCCACATGTCCATCGCCACGAACTGGATGCGGTCTTTGCCTTCCAAGTGATGCAGGAACCGCACTACGGTATCCTTGTTGCGGTTCGGCAGCAGTTCGACGATGGTGTTGTTCTGGATGTTGGCAATGACGCCACGCGGTTTGATCAGGTGGATTTCGTCGATACCCATCCACTTCGGTGTCTCAAAGCGGATCGTCTTTTCCAACTCGTTCACGTAGTCGCTGAACACCGCCCGGACGGTGAACTCCGTGCAGCCGACCTCCTCGGCGATGCTGGCGAAGGTGCGTTTGATGGCCTGCTTGCCCATCCATTGCGCAAGCCGCTTGGTCATCAGGCGTTTTTCGTCGATCTCCGGTAGCGCCTCGTAGAAGGTTTTGCCGCAGTTGCGGCAGCGGTAGCGCCGCGTGTCGATGTAGAGGCCGACACGGCGACCGTGCATCGGCAGGTCTTTGACCATCTGCTCACGGCGACCAAAACCGACGAGGTTGCTCGACTGGCAGTGTGGACATGATTTGGGCGGTTCTGTTGCTTCAACGTCAACGTGGTAGTCGTGTTCGTTCTCTTGGATGCCCAGCACCTTGTAGCAGGGCAGATTCAGGATGTTCGCGGGCATGTATCATGGCTCCATGGCACTGCGAATCCACTTGGATTAAATGTTCTTGATCGCATCGTCCAGCACACCGTACACAACGGAATCTTGCGGGGCTATCGATAACGCCGCAACAATCGCTGAGAACAGTTCATCCGACAGTTCTTGCAGCCGAGTCACCTCGGCTTGTAGGCTGGCCTTGTCACGCTCAAGCTCGATGACGCGATCAATCCCATTGCGTGCAATCATCACCACGTCATGAATCGCCTGCTCGGTGGTCAAGCCTTGCCCTCCGTGGCCGCCGTGTAGCCCCAACCCAGATCACGAAACATCTTCATACCGCGCTCGGTGACGCGCCATCCGCGTTTCTTGGCGCGAGGTTCATACTCCTCGACGAAGAATTCGGGCACAGGCGCCCAATGTCCCAGCGGAATCAGGCTGAATTCGCTTCTCCCGATCAAATCGTCCGAGAAGAACTCGACCAGCATCTCGCTGCCCTTGCGGCTGACAATCTTGCCAACGCGGCCAGCATCCGGGTGTTTGCTGTCTGGATGTAGAACGACAAAGCGACCCGGCTGGAACATCGCTTCCTGCTCTTTCGTCAGTTCGAGATCAGTCGTCATATTGACCTTTCATCAATGCCCGCTTGATGCGAGCACGAATCGCCTGCGGCAGATCGAGGGAAAGATTCTCGATGTCAAAGCGCTTGATGTCTGCCAGCAGCGCCAGCAAATCGCCTTGCTGCATTGTCGGGTGCAGCGCAGCGTTACGAGGGTGGGCAGCCCAATGCGAGGCATGCTTGCATACCTCTGGTTGATCCTCTGGATCGGCATAGAAACACTCGTTCAGCGTTTCTGCCTTCACGTCGAACCTGTTCGCCGTTGAAGTCATGGCCTTCCGTGTAAATCAGCACCCGGCTATGTTCATCCGGGTTCGGCATCCTGTCAGTCAGCTTGATCCATTGCATGATTACGGCTCCATTCCGTCATCGTGGTTTCGATCTTTCTCGGGCGGCAGAATCGCCTCCGCATCCGGATGGCACCCCGCGAGGAACGCCATCATCTCGGTGGCATCCTTCGAGAGATAGAAGCGCACCATCTTTTCGTTGAACTCCTGCGCCTTGGCGGCGGGCACGCTGATGGCGTCGATGCCATGCGACATGAGCACGCCGTTCATCATGAAGCGCGACGTGCGTTTGTTGCCGTCGAAGAAGAACTGCTGCAAGGCACCGAACAGGAAGAAGGCCGTTGCCCGCTCGAACGGCTCGCACTCTTGCAGTGCTGCCACACCTTCACTGAACACCCGGTTCAGTTCCGGGGCACCGGGCAGCGTCGGCAGCGGGGTATAGCGCCCATGCTCACCGAGGCCCACATCCGGGGTGTAGTTCGTCTCCTGACCTTCGCCACGGAACACACCCCACTCCAAGGCTTCCTTGCGAGCGACAATGCCGTTCAGTTCGATGAACACGGTCTTGGTGAGAGAGAACTGACCGCTCTTGACCATCGCCAGCAGGCGCTTTGAGCTTTCCGCAAGGTTCAGGATTTGCTCCTGATCGGAAATTTTCCGTCCGCCGATGGTCACGCCATCCAGCAGGGTCTTGACCTCGGGGAAGGTGAAGGGATTGCCTTCGAGCACCGACGCATCCCACACAAATTCCGGCAGCATTTTGTGGAAGCGGAAGCAGACCCGCTCAATCGAGTGTGACGTGATAGAAGTCGGCACTGCCGATCTGTCCCATCGGAAGCCAAGCGCATCAAAGAGGGTCATGTTGCTGCACTCCATCAATCATTGAACACGGTTTTATGATAGCAAAACATAGCGGTGACGTCAATCACGTAACACGCTTTTTCACAAAGAAGCGATAAACGTCACGACACGGCATTTCAATCACGAAAATCGGATAGCCGAAATTACTAAGCCATGGCTTGCGTCAACATGCAAGCATTGGCTGTGCACCCTGAGTGACCCGGCTTCAGTCAGCCGCGGCGTGTTCTCCCGGCCGCGTCAATTTGACAGCGCACGCTGTCACGCACCCAGACCTTCTGCACCGGTACCGATTCGTCGATGGCCCACTGGCAGCGCCTGCATGTTCACTCGGCCATCTCGGGCGCTTCCAGTTCGGACACAGCCGCCTGCAAGGCGCGCGCGAGGCGCTCAGGCGCATCCGCGGCCTCCAGGTCCGGAACCAGCGTCCGCGGGTCGATGGGCGCGCCGAAGCGGATGACGATGGGGACGCGACGCGGCCAGCGTTTGCCGGTCGGCATGGCTTCGTAGGCGCCGGCGATATGCAGTGGGATGACGCGCAACGGAAACCGCGCCAGCAGCCGGCCGATGCCGGGACGAAAGTCGTGCAGGCGCCCGTCGGGAGCGCGCTGTCCCTCGGGGAACCAGGCCAGACTGTCGCCCTGCCGGATGGCCGCGGCGGACAGCGCCAGGGCGGCGGTCGCGCCGCGCTCGGGCTCGACCGGCAGGGTGCGGGCGATGCGGCTCAGAAAGCGCGTGACCGGGTTGGCGAAGGCCATGCCGGTGTAGCCTGTCCAGCGGGTGCGCGCCACCCGCGCCGGGCCCATGGCGGCGGCCATGATAAAAGGATCGAGGAAGCTGGCGTGGTTGGCGACATAGACGACCTGTTCCTGCGCCGGCAAGTGTTCACGGCCCTCCACGCGGAGCCGAAAGGCCAGCCGGGCGAGCGGTTGCAGGAGCCAGACGAAGCCCCAGGCAAAGCCGCGCGCGAGCGGCCCGGTGGGCGCCAGCCAGCGCCGGTCGGCCACGCTCAGCACCTGCTCGGACTGATCCCAGGCGGCGGCGCTGACCTCGCCGGCCCTGGCCTCGCCCATTTCCCGCAACAGGTCGCGCACGGTCTCGATGCGGGCGATGGCGGCCTCGCCGAGCTCGACGCCGGCCACCTGCTCCAGGTCAAGGGCAATATCCAGCCAGGCCAGCGAATCCACCTCCAGGTCCAGGCGCAGGCTGGTGTCGGGGGTCAGGCGCCGGCCGGGAAAGCGGCGCACCAGCCAGTCCCAGGTCAGGCCCGACGCGGGCTGGAGCAACAGCGCCCGGTCGGCCTCCGGCCATTCGTCCGGCGGCAGGGGTTCGGCCCGCGCGGGCTGCGCCGCGCCGGCGCGGGCGGCCTGCCAGGCCGCCGCCAGCAGGTGACGGCGCAGCTTGCCCAGACGGGTGCGCGGCAAGGGGTCGCGAGTGAGCGCGATTTCGGCGACGCGCTGATACGAGGGCAGGCTTGCGTTCACCTCCGCCACCGCCTGGCGTACGGCGGCGGCGATGTCGGTGTGCCCGGCGCGGCGGATGGCACCCGGTTCGGGCAGCACCAGCCCGAGCAGGCGGCCGCGCTCTTCCAGCAGGGCGAATTCGCGGATGTAGGGATGGCGCTGATAGGCCGTCTCCACTTCCTCGGGCTGCACGTTCTCGCCGCCCGCAGTGACGATGAGTTCCTTGGCGCGGCCGGTGATGAACAGATAGCCGTCGGGGTCCAGCCGCCCCAGATCGCCGGTGCGGAACCAGCCGTCGGCGGTGAAGGCCTCCTGCGTCTTTTCCGGCAGGTTGCGGTAGCCCTTGAAGACATTGGGACCGCGCGCCTGGATCTCGCCGTCCGCGGCGATGCGCAGCGCCACCCCCGGCACCGCGCGGCCGGTGCTGCCGGGCTTGCCGCTGGGCGGATTGATGGTGAGCAGCGGCGCGGTCTCGGTCAGGCCGTAGCCGATCGCCAGCTGCCAGCCCAGCGCCCGGAGTGTGGCGGCCAGTTCCGGGTGCAGCGCCGCGCCGCCGCAGCACAGCAGCCGCAGGCGGGGCGCGAGCTTGGCGTGCAGCAGATGGCCGAACAGCCGGCGGCCGGCGTCCAGTCCCAGGCGGTTGAGCAAGCGCGACAAGGCCATGAGATGGCGCACCAGCGCCGCCGCCGCGCCGCCGCGCGCTGCCACCCGTGCCTCGATGCCGGTCACCATGGCCTCGAACAGGCGCGGCACCCCCACCATGACCGTGGCCTCGCCCTCCTTCAGCGCCCGCAGCACCTGCGGGCCGGTCAGCGCCTGCGGCAGGATCAGCGACAGCCCCATCGCAAGCGGCACCAGCAGCCCCAGCACGAAGGGATAGACGTGATGCAACGGCAGCGGCAGGGCAACCCGGTCGGATGGGATGAGCAGCCCCGCAGCGGCGATGGCATCGATCTGGAAGGCCAGATTGGCGTGGGAGAGCGGCACCCCCTTGGGACGGCCGGTGGTGCCAGAGGTGTAAAACAGGGCGGCCGGGTCGGCAGCCGCCAACGCCGGCAGCTCGGCCGCATGTTGCGCCCGCAGCGCCTGCCAGCCGCGCGCATCGCCGTCCGGCGCATCGAGCAGGATCAGTCGCAGCGCGGGCGCCAGGCGGCTCAATCGCTCCACGCGGTCGGCGCTGGTGAAGACGAGGCGCGCGCCGCTGTCGGCCAGCACATGCGCCAGCACCTCGTCGCCCAGTTGCGCGTCCACCGGCAGCACGGCGCCGCCGGCGCGGACGATCGCCAGCGCCGCGGCGATCCACGGCGGGCTGTCGGGTGCGAACAGGGCCACCGCCTCGCCGCGCGCGAGGCCGGCCTGGAGGAGTCCGCCCGCCAGCGTCTCGACCCGGCTGGCGAGTTCGACATAGCTCCAGGTGAGGGCGCCTTCGGGACCAAGCGCCAGGATGGCGGGGCGCTGGCCGCAGCGGGCGAGGCCCATGAGGACGGGGGTGAGGCTTGCGTTCATGGCCGGTGGCTCCTTGCCTGGGGGGATCGGGTAAGGCGAAGCCGACAGAGTATCAATTAACGCGAACTGGAATTACACCTGCCGAAGCCTTCCGCCCCGTGCAAACGCCTTTTGCAACGCGAGATGGGTGGGCAGATAGACGCAGAGGGGAAACAGCAGCAGCAGCCCCAGCAGGTACAGCGGCGCGGGCAGCCAGGCCTGCGGCTCGCCGCCCAGTCCAAATACCCAATTGATATTCCTTGCCGGGTCGGTGAACAGGTACGTGACGGGCAGCACCACCCAGCACAGCAGTGTCGCCGCGAGCCAGGCGCGCCGGTCGTAGCCGAGTCGGTAGAGCATGTACACGAGCAGCGCCGGCAGAAACACGTGGAACAGCGACAGTCCGCGCAACCACAGCGGCTGCGCGGGGTTGAACATGTAGGCGGTCGCATCCAGGCCGATCATGTCGCGCCCGGCGAGCAGGCGGGCGAAGAAATCCAGGTTCCACCCGAGTTCCGGCAGCAGCGCCGCCACCGCCACTGTGCTGGTGATCAGCCGGCTCTCGCGCCACAGGGCGATCACCATGGCCAAGAGCGCGATATCGGACGCCCAAAGGAAGTGCAACGGACCAAAACGCACCCAGTACACCGGCACCAGCACGGCGACGAACAGGGTGTAGGCAATCTTGATCCAGAGCGGGATCATCCTGGAAACCGCATGAGGTTATACGCGGTCAACTGCGGTTTTCGGGATCATGGCGCCAGAAAATCCGCGACTTCCTGGAAGCGGCGGCGCTGGATGGCTTCGCTTGCGTCCTGGAAGGGATGCGCGAACTCGGTGCTGCGCCTGATCTGCGCCCCGCAGTCTTGCGCGGCGGCCATCAGTTCCTGCATGTCCGCGAGCCGCACCACGCGGTCGCGTTCGCCGCCCATGATCTTGATGCGCGAGCAATCCGCCGGCAGGTGATGGACCGGATCGTAGTCTTGCGGGCAGCCCAGGGGCGAAATGCGGCTCGGCGAGGAATCCACCATCAGGGCATCGTACTGGTCGGGCCGGGTGCCGATGGCGTTGAGCAGCACCACGCCGCCCATGGACATTCCATACAGCAGGCGCCGGGGGTAAGCCAGGCTGTTGAGATGGGCGACGATTTCGCGGGTGTCGCCGACGATTGCGGCCAGACGGCTCCGGCCGGAAGACAGTCCGTAACCGCGGTAGTCGACCACGTAGACGTCGAGGCCGCGGTCGCGGAAGAATTGCAGTTCGGCGGCGATCTGATCGGCCAGCATGGCATTGCCGGGAACGACCAGCAGATAGCCCCGGGGGTCGGGGTGGCGCAGCCGGTAGCCGCCGAGCGTGCGGCCGTCGCGGGTTTTCAATGCCAGGCGCTCGATGTCGCGGATGGCTGCGATGCGGCGCGCGTCCGCTGCGCCGGCCACCGAGCGAAACAGCCAGAACGCCAGGGGCTCGCGCAGGCTTCCGCATACGCTGGTTTCGGCGCCGGCGGCGTCCGCTGCCGGGTTGCCGGACATCAGGGCCAGCAGCAGTCCCGCGCCGATGCGGCGGTGCGGCAGCGCGCCGCCGCTGTCGGCCCGCTGCCGGGCGATGTCGTGGATGCGCTTGTTTTTCATGTTCCGTCCTCCGTGCCTGTTCCGGCAAGCTGTTTCGCCCTCCTGGCGAAGGCCAGCCTGCGGCATTGCCGCCGATCAAACGCGCGCGCTGCGATCAAGCCTGACTTCGACGATCAGCGGCAGGTGGTCGGAGGCCACACGCGCCAGTTCCGAGTCCGGCACCTCGATATCGGCCACTTCAAGGCTGGCATCCACGAACACGTGATCAATGCGGACGACGGGGAAACGCCCGAAAAACGTGCCTCGGGGCCGGTGGCTGTCCAGTTCGATCTGCGCGTCGTTGAGCCGCTTGCGCAAGCGGCGGCATACCGTTGATGCCGGCAGCGCGTTGAAATCGCCGCACAGGATCACCGGCCCCCGGCAATCGGGATGCGCCAGCCACTCGGCGCCCAGCAGCGCCTCGACCTGCGCGCGGCGTTCGCCCGGCAGCAGGCCGAGGTGGGTGTTCAGCACCTGGACTTCCGTGCCCTGCACGTCTATCGCCGCCCACACCGCCCCGCGCGGTTCCAGAAAGGGCTTGCCGGGCAGCCCCGGCAGCGCACCCGCCTTGACCAGGCGCATGGGCAGATGGGTCAGGATGGCGTCGCCGTAGCGTTCCTCCTCGAGATGCAGCGCCGGGTGAAAGTGGAAATCCATCTCCAGGTAGCGCGCGATCAGGTGGGCCTGATCCATGCCCTCGGTGCGCGCCCGCCCCACGTCCAGCTCCTGCAAGGCCACGATGTCCGGCGCGTAGCGGGCAATCACGCGCGCGATGCGCTCGGGCGCGAGTTTGCCGTCCATGCCGATGCAGCTGTGGACGTTGTAGGTCATGACGCGCAGGGTCTGCGCGGTGTCCCGCCTCGGCGCCTGCGGGGCCTTGATCTCGCTGCGGCCGAGGAATTGCAAGGCTGCGTGGCGCAGATCGGAGGGCCCAGGATAATCACGCCCGTTCGAGGCGAGCGGGATGTCCCGCGGCAGCAACGCAAAGGCGTTGGTCTCATTAGGCCCCGCCCCGCCATGGGCGCCGTTTTCGATAGCGAAGCTGTAGGCCTGGCTGCCCGCCCGCCAGCCGCAGGCGATGAAATCACCGGCGTCGGGATGATGGCACAAGGCGATGAGGTCTTGCGCCGCCTCATCGAGAAACGGATGGCTGGGTCCGAGGACCTCGGCAGCGTCCTCCGGCAGGGCGAATTCCCCGGCGTCGCTCCAGGCGCGGGCGCGCCCCGAACCGTTCTTGATCAGCACCAGCGGCGCCTTGGCCTGCTCCACCAGCGCGCGCGCCAGCGCGGTGCGCTCCGCCGCTACCAATTCCCGCTCATAATAAATCATCGCCACCGGCCCCAGCGGCGCCACGGTAAGCTTGGGGTCATCGGTTTCTTCCTGGCGCAGGTTGTTGACCGGAAACAAGCGCTGCACCCGCTTGCCGCCGAACAGCCGCACCCGTTGCAACTGTACCCCGCGCTGCCCGCTTGACCGATAGCGGATCGGCTCGCCTTGGTGGCGGGCGAATACTTCGGCCACGGCCTCGGCGAAGCTGCGGCCATGCGTCTTGTCATAGGACCGCGTGTGCTCCTGACCGTGATCGGAGTAAACCCAGACATCATAGTGACGGCGGGCTGAACGGTGCGCCGCGCGCCAGATGCGGGCGATGGCGTCATCAACCCCCTTCAGGGTCCAGTGGGCAAACAGCGAGGACGGCCCGCGCCGGTGGGCCTGTTCGTCATAGCCGAGAAAATTCACATGGATGACCGGCAGCCCCCGCGCCACGTCTATCTTCGCCCCGATGGTGGCGAGCTCGCGCAGCAGGATGGATATCACCACCCGGGTCGGGATGAACTTCAGTTCCTTGAAAAAGTCCTGGCCGGCGATCAGCCCGCGCACGAAGTCATGCAGCGCGAGCGCCAGTTCCAGCAGCAGCAGCACGGCGACGCGCAGGAAACTGTAGGCGTTGCTGACAACGAGAAAAGCCACCGCCAGCGGATTGGCGGCGCGCAGGACCGGCCCCCAGCCCGCAGCGGCCGGGCAGAAGTGTGGTTCCGCCGCGCCGCCGGTGTAGTTGTCCACGTAGCAACTGCCGCCCTGGAGCAAGGGCTCGCCGCCGGCGGCTTCGAGCTCGCGCTCGACCCGTGCGGCGGCGGCCGGTTCGAACATGCGCACCAGGCGTCCCGAGGCGCGCTCCATGAAGTTGAAACCCGGCACCGCGCCCTTGACGCCGTAAAAGAGCTCGCCCTGAACTGCGGCGGTCGTGGCGGGCACACCTGCGTACTGGCGGTGCAGCCGGTAGTGTTCGCGCTGGATGAGCCGGTGCATAAAAGGCATCTCGCCCCGTTCCATCGCGCGCTCGAGCTCGCGCTGCGAAAGTCCGTCAATCTGGATCATGACCAGGCCGGGGGCGGTCCCGGTGCCCCTCGATAGCGGCAAGCGCAGCAGGCGCGCCAGCCATTCACTGCGGCTGAACATGCGGCGCAAGCGCCGCAGAAAAGTTTCGATACGGCCGATCAATTAGGGCCCCGCTCCCGCGCTTGCGGCCCGCCGAATGCGGCGACGGCAGCGCCCGCCATCCCCTTGAGAATGGCCCATTCGGCCTCGATGAGATGCAGCACGTGTTCCCACTGCGCATCTTCTTCGCTGTGCCCGACCAGGGTCCGCGCGCGCAATGCCTCGTAGCAGCCCAGGGCCGTGGCCGCCGAGCGCGGCATGGAGAAGTCTTCGGCGGTGTCGCGCGCGCTTTGTTTGAGCGCTTGCCTTTCTATCCGGGGCAGATCGGCCACCCATTGCAATGCGGCAGCGAACGCCGCAGTGTCTTCTCCATGCAGCAGCCGCCCATTGCGCCTGTCCTTGACCACTTCCCGCACGCCGGGCGCGTCCAGACCCACCACCGGCACGCCCGCGGCCATGGCCTCGGTCAGCACCATGCCCTGGGTCTCGCTCCTGGAAGCAAAGGCGAATACGTCCATGGCGTGGTAGGCATCGGCCAATTGCGGCGGTTCGAGGATGCCCGCCACGTGCAGGCGTTCGCTCAAGCCCTCGCGCTCGAATATCGCCCGGATCTCTGCCTCCGACGAACCCTTGCCCACCAGCAGGAAATGGGCGCGCGGCGCCGTCTTGAGAAAGGCGGCCACCGCCTCGGACAGAAACACCAGGTTCTTCTCCGGCGCCAGCCGCCCCAGGTGTCCCACCACGAAGGCGTTATCGGGAATGCCCATCCTCCTGCGGAAGCCCGCTGCATCGCCTTGCGCGAAGCGCTCCATGTTCACGCCGGTGGGCACCACCGCGATGGGCGCCTCGACCCCGCGCTCGCGCAGCAGGATAGCAATGCTTTCGCTGGGGGCGAACACCTGGTCGCACAGGTTGGCGTAGCGGGTGGCCAGCTCGATCACAAAGCGCCGCAAGGCCGGCGAGTCGCCCGGTACGTAATGGGTGTACTGCTCGTACAGGGTGTGATGGGTGAAGACGAGCGGCAGCTCGCGGTAGCGCGCCACGCGCAGCGCCGTCATGCCGAGGAGATACGGATGGTGGGAATGCACGAGGCCGGGGCGGAAGGCATCGAGCACCTCGGTGAGCAGCCCCGATACCGGCAGCACGGCGGAAAAATCGCTGCCGTTGAAATTCTGGATGGCCGGGATGCGCACCACCTCGGGCTCGTCTTGTGGCTGGCCGGCGAACTCCGGCGCCACCACCAGCACGCGATGGCCGCGACGCCGGTACTCGGCGGCGAAATCCTCCACCGAGCGCGCCACCCCGCCCACGTGCGGCGTGTAGGTATTGGTCAGCATGACGATATTCATGTGTTTCCTTGCATCAGATCTACGGATGTCGAATCCGGTTTGGCGACGACGGGCCGGAAGCCGGGCAGGCGCACCTCGATGGCCGGCGCCGCGCCATGCCAGGCGCCGCGCCAGGCGACGGTCACGCGCCCGGTGTCTTCACTGCGCTCGACGGTGATCGAGACCGGACCGAAAGCCGTCGGCGCGGGGCCGAATGTCAGCGGCGCGCCGCCCGCGAGCCAGCGTGCCGGCACGCCCTGGCACAGGATCAGGCTTTCATCCTCCTCGCGCACGAAACAGTTGCGCATCATCAGCACCCACTCCGCCGCCGCCCACACATGCTGGCCGTCGCCCATACAGCCGCCGTGGGTGCGCGGGTGTATCGCCTCGGGCCACTGGCCGGTGGGCGAGGCCAGTTTTGCAACTGCGTCCACCAACTCCAGGTAACGCGGGTCGCCGGCGCGCAGCAGCACCTGGGCCAGGTGCAGGGTCAGGTAAGGGTTGATGCCGGAGTGGATCATGTCCTGGAAAAACCCGCCCTCAACCAGGCAGTGCTCCAGCAGGAACTCGACCGTATCGAGCAGGCGCGGGTCATCCGGCGCGCAGAGTTGCGCCGGGTAGCCCGCGGCCAGCGAGCCGATGGCCCCGGCATCCATCCGGCGGTAGGGCGAGGCCGGCATGGCGGGTCGCCCCAGGCGTTCGGCCACCCCGGCGAGGCTGCGCTCGACGGCCTGCCGAAACGCCTCGCCCTCGCGTGCAAATTCCTCGCGCAAGACATCCTCGCCCGCCAGCTTGCACAGCGCCGCCGCCGAGCGCAAGCCGGCGATGCCCCAGAAGTCGTCCCAATAGTAGTAGTCATTGGGGCCGAGATGCTCGGCGGAAAATCCCGCCGGCAGCAGGCCGGCGTGCGGGGCATCCGTATCCTCGGCCAGGCGCTTGCGCACGATCCAGCGCGCGCCCCGCACGATGGACTTGCGCCATTGCGGCTTGGGCGCGCGCCCCGTGAGTTCGCAAAAGCGGTGCATGATCCACAACGCCTCGCCGTTGGAATCCCACTCCCCGTCCTGGGAATGAAAATAGCCGCGCGCGGTCTGGCGCGGCGGAAAGCGGTCCAGCGCGCGCTCGGCGCGCCCGGTTAAACCGGCGCACAACAGGCCATGAATGATGAACGCGGCATCGCGGAACCAGAAGCGCTTGTAGGTATACGGGCCGGGGTACACGTCATCGGGCGAGTGCAGAATCAGTGTGCGCAACGCCGCCTCGTACAGGAATTGAAAATGCGCATCGGGGATGCGCAGTCGACAATGACCGTGCAGGGCTTTTTCCCAGGCGTTATCGGCTGGCGACGCAGCCTGACAGGTTTTGCCCAGCGGTACGCTGGCGCGGATCGTGCGGGGCTGCCCGGGTTCCAGCCGGAACAGCGCCGCCGCCGTGGCCATGCCCACCTCGCAAACGCCTCGCTGCTGGTCCTCGATATCCTGCAGATGGATGTGCACGTCGCCGGCGCGGTAATCCGATACATGATGCCGTTGCGCCGGCGCGTCGAACTCGACGGCGCGCTGTCCCTCGATGCTCCAGGCGGTGCGCTCGGGCGACAGGCTCACTTCATGGATGAAGCTGACGCCCTCGGGGTTGTAAGGGCGCAACGCCAGCACCAGCCAGCCGCCGCTGTCCGCCTGCGCGGTCAGCGCCAGTTCGCAGACCGGCTGGGCGGAACCCGGTTTGGCCACTCTGGATTTGACCTCGGCGCGGCTGGTCAGGGCCAGTCCCGCCGCGCGGCTGGTCGTGACCACGGCCACCCCGTCGCCCAGGTCGAGGCGCTGCTCGCAGGCATCGCTGCGCGAGGGCAACAGCCAGCGTCCGTCGTCGGTCTTGATCCAGCCGTCCAGCGACCAGCCGTCGTACAGCGGCGTGAGCAAACCGCGCGGGCCGACGATGGGCAGTTCCGGGCAATCGGGCCAGCCGACGGCGGTCCAGTTGCGATGGGTGAGATTGACATGGGAAATGGCGAACCCGCGCGGGATGAAGGCGTCGTCCCTGGGGTCGAACTGGCGTTCGACCCAGTAGGGCCACACCCAGTCCAGGTTGTGCTGAATCACCCGGCTGTTGATGAGACCGCGGGCGTGGAACACCACCCCGGCGCGCAGCAATTCGACCGGCTCGCCCACATCGGAAGGCTGGGCGAAACGGTGCAGGCGCGCCAGCAAGGCAATCGGGTCGAGGAAGCCGTGGGCACGCGCCACGCGGCGAATCAGGAACCGCCAGGGCAACCATTTCAGCCCCGGCATGGCTTGTCTCCTTGTTCCACTTCAGCCGTGTATTTTGCCAGGGCCCGATGCGCCAGGCGGCTAAGATAGATCACCGCGACGATGGTTGCGAGCAACCCGGCGCCGTAGAGGGCCCATTGCAGCGGCGTGCGGTCCGCGCTGCGCGCGCCCAGGGTGGCGATGTCGGCGGCGATCGAGCCGAGATACACATTGTGCAGCGAGAACGGGAGGATGCCGACGAAGGTCCCCGATACGAAACCGCGCAGCGAAAAGCGCGTCAGCCCGAAGAAGTAATTGGAGAGCTTGAAGGGGAAGAACGGCACCAGCCGGGTCAGCAACACGATCTTCCAGCCCTGCGGCGTAAGCTCTTCGCTGACGAGCTTCAGCCTGGCGTGCGCGAGGATAAACCGCGTGGCACGCGCGCCGAACAGGTAACGCGCGATCAGGAAGGCGAGCGTCGCGCCCAGAGTGGTGCCGAGCACCACGTACACCGTACCCTCCACGACGCCGAACACGAAGCCTGCGCCGGTGGTGAACATCACGCCCGGCAGCACCAGCACCACCACCAGCGTCATGACCAGAATGAACAGCAGCGGCGCCCAGGCGCCCTGTGCGTCCAGCCACTCCAGCAAGCGCAGCACCTGCTGGTGGGTATCGAAATAAATCAGCACACCGAGGACGGCGGCCACAAACAGGACGCTGGCAGCGAAGCTCCAGACTGGCGACCTTGCCCGAATCACGACAATTTCTCGATGACGTGGCGCCGCCCCAAGTGCAGCGCCACCACCAGCACCGCGGCGGCGGCGATCGCGTGCTTGATCGTGTGTCCGCTGACCAGCCCGCCGGTCAATTCGAAAACCGGGCGGTCGCCCAGATCGAACAGCAAAGCCAGCAGATACAGCCCGATGACCGCCAGAATGGCGCGATCGCCGCTGTAGCGCGGCGGATAAAGCCACAGCAGCAGCGGGATCAGCAGCATGGGATAAAGCTGCATCAGCAGGTAGGGACGCAGGTCGCCCATCCCGCGCGCCTCGCTCCAGCCCCACCAGGCGACACTGCCGAGGCCGGCGGCCAAAAGCAGCGGCAGCAGGCGCAGCCCGGCCCGGGAGCTGACGCGCTCGGACACGATGGCGGCGAACCACGCCATGAACGCCAGCATCATCGCCAGCCGGTCCCACAGCAGCCGGTCGTTGCCGGGAGCGAGGTGGTAGTAGCCCGAGCCGAGGCCGACCAGCACGGCGCCGAAAAAGAACAGCCAGTAAGGCCGTGCCTCGCGCCGGTCCCGGAAAACAGCCCTCCCCTGTGCCCGCTGCATGAATCGAAGACCGATGGCCCCCGCCAGCACGAACAGCGCGTTGGACACGGTATCGAGGCAGTTGGGCAGCCCCCAGCAGGCGCGCCGGTCGGCGAAATCGTGATAGCTGAGCGGCTGCGCAATGGGTGGCAGCACAAAGGCGAGCCCCGCCAGCATGCCAACCAGCAGCCACAGGCCAAACGCCCTGGCACGGGGGGCGGCGCTCACGTGCCCGCCTCGCGCTCGGCCAGCAGCACGTCGATCACGCGCCACAGCCGCCACAGGTCGGGCAGTTCCTCGCCCCAGAAGCGCCACGAGAGCAGATTGGAAATGCTCATATCCACGTGCCCGAGGACGCGCCGGATGAGAAACACGCGGACTTGCCCCTCCGGCACGGCGGCGGCGAGCGCCAGGCTCTCCGTCCAGGGAATGAGATTGTCGTTCCTGCCGTGCACCAGGATCAGCCGCGCCTGCAGCGGCGCGAGATCGTGCCGCGCGAGATCGAGCCGATCGATGTCCTCGCGCATGGCCCGGGGCAGCCGCGCGAACAGTTCGGCAAAGCGCGCGGGATCGGTGTTGACGGCCAGCGCATACACCGCCTGCGCACCCGGGCTCAGCCTGGCGGCGAGCGGCGCCAGGTCGGCCTGGGGGTCGCGCATGCGCAGCGCCACCATGCGGTCGAACACCGCGCGATCCGGCGCCGCGGCAAGGTAATCCAGGCTGGAATAGGCCAGCACCATGCGGCCGGTATCGTCCGGGGTGATGGTCTGCCACCTGCCCTCATGCTCGAACCAGCCAGTGGTGAAAAAAAGCATGGCGCGCGGCAGATCGTAATACCCCCCCAGCCCGACGACGAAACGCACCTGCTCACGGATGTCGTCCTGCAGCGCGGCAAGCACAGCGGGCCCCACCGAATAGCTGAAGGCGAACATCCCGGCGCGCCCATCCGGCGCAAGTTCCGGGCGGCGGCTGATCCAGGCGAAGGCATCGGCGATCTCCTGCGCATCGGCGGGACGGATGCGCAATTCCCGGAAGCCGCTGATTTCGGGCGCCAGCACCGCAAACCCGGCGCGCGCCAGGGTGGTGGCAAAGGCCACCAGACGCGGATCGTCCTTCCCCAGCGGCACCGCGCCGGGAACGGCAACGAGGGCGGCGCGCGGACAGCGCGGGGCCAAGTCCTGGCCTGGCTGCGCCGGGGGCGGCACGGCGCAGCCCTCCAGCGCCGCCGGCAAATAAAGATCGGCATGGTGCGTGCGCCCCGCCACCGTGTAGGCGAGGGCTTGCCGGACCGGTTCAGGGGTCGTCCGCTTGAGCCGGGAATCGGCGGCACCGGCGGCGAAGTCCTGCAGCACGAGTGCCGCTTCGTAGTGCCGCGTGGGTGCGCACCCCGCCAGCGCGACGAGGAGCGCAATGGCCAGCGCGAGCGCCTGTCCCCGCAAGCGGAAAAGTGGGGGGATGGCCATCGATCTCTTCCGGATCAAGCGGGCCCGCCGGGGCTGATCAGCAGCACGTCGCACGCCGCGGCGAAGGCCACGTCCTTGCTCACGCTGCCCAGCAGCCAGTCCTGCAAGCCGCCGCCATGGCCATGCCGCCCCAGCACAACCAGATCGGCGTGCCTTTCCTCGATGCACTGGCAGATCGCGGCGGGGGGAAAGCCGGGCAGGATCAGGCGACCGACGGCCGCGCTGTTTTCAATTGGTTCAAGCAGGGAGTCGAGCCGTTTTCCGGCCTCGGTACGCAGGCGCGCAAGCCAGTCCGTGACGTCCAGCTGGGCAAGCTTCGCCTTGCGCAGGCGCTGCTCGACCTCGCTCCCCAGCACGTGCAGGGTTTCCACCCGCGCGCCATTGGCGAGACCGAGGGCATGACTGACCACCGCCGCCGACACGGGGGAAAAATCGACCGCCGCCAACACCTGGCGATAAGCTTCATCCGCCGGTTTCCTGACGATCAGCACCGGGCAGGTGGCCACCCGCAGCAAACGCGACACGGTGGACCCGAGGAACAGGTCCATCAGCGTGTTCTCACCCCGCGCCCCGGCCGCCACCAGATCGGCGGATACCGCCTGCGCATAGGCGGCGATTTCGGTATGGGCCCGGCCCAGGCGGGTGACGGGATGAATCTGAATGCCGAGCTGGCTGGCCAGGGTGGCCGCCATGGTGTCCAGCCGGGTCTGCTCCTCCTGCTGCAAATCCTGGTCGTGCTGGCCGAACTCGTCCGGCCCCAGCGTCAGGCCGGGGTAGAGGTCGAGGGGGCGCACCACATGCAGCACATGCATCTCGGCATCGTGCTTCTGGGCAATGCGCGCGGCGCGCTGAACAACCCGGTCGGAGAAGGCGGAAAAGTCGGTGGCGGCAACGATACAGCGGAGACTGGGCATGGCGTGCTCCCGGGAAACAAGCGACTTGAATTACTCATCATAGTCACCCCGCCGGGTTCCAGGCCCAGGCATCACGCATCCCCCGGTGCCGATCGGCGGCAAAAAAAAGAATCAACGCCAGCGTTTCAGACTGATGCTTTCCCTATCTGGAGGCCAGGCCGGCTTCGTACCAGCCCTTGCTGCGGTTGACGATCTTCACCACCAGCAGCATCACCGGCACCTCGATCAGCACGCCGACCACGGTGGCGAGCGCCGCGCCCGACTGGAAACCGAACAGCGCGATCGCCGCCGCCACCGCCAGCTCGAAAAAGTTGGACGCGCCGATCAGTGCCGACGGGCAGGCGACGCTGTGCTTCTCGCCCACCTTGCGGTTGAGCCAGTAGGCCAGGCCCGAATTGAAGAACACCTGGATCAGGATGGGCACGGCCAGCAGCGCGATGACCAGCGGCTGCGCGATGATGGCCTCGCCCTGGAACGCGAACAGCAGCACCAGCGTGGCGAGCAGCGCGAGAATGGACAGATGGCCGAGTTGCGCCATCGTCGCGTCGAACGCCGCCTGACCGCGCTTCAACAAGGCGCGGCGCCAGACCTGCGCCAGGATCACCGGGATGACGATGTACAGCACCACCGAGGTGATGAGCGTGCCCCACGGCACCACGATCGCCGACAGCCCGAGCAGCAGGCCGACGATGGGCGCGAAGGCGAAAATCATGATGGCGTCGTTCAACGCCACCTGCGACAGGGTGAAATACGGGTCGCCACCGGTCAGCCGGCTCCACACGAACACCATCGCGGTGCAGGGCGCTGCGGCCAGCAGGATGAGACCGGAGACATAGCTGTCGAGCTGTTCGGCAGGCAAGTAGGGCGCGAACCAGTGGCGGATGAACAGCCAGGCCAGCAGCGCCATCGAAAACGGCTTCACCGCCCAGTTCACAAACAGGGTGACGCCGATGCCCTTCCAGTGCGACTTCACCTGGTGCAGGGCGCCGAAGTCGATCTTCATCAGCATGGGGATGATCATGATCCAGATCAAAATGCCGACCGGAATATTCACCTGCGCCACTTCCATCCGCCCAAGCACCTGGAACGGCGCCGGCATCGTCTGCCCCAGCAGCACGCCGGCGACGATGCACAGCGCCACCCACAGGGTGAGCCAGCGCTCGAACACGCTCATCGGCGCGGCTGCCCCAACCATTTTGGCGGCGCGCTTGGCGGTCACCTCACACTGCGCACTCATGCCAGGTGCAAGGCTTGCTGCACCGCGGCAACCAGCCGGGTGCGGATGTCGTCGCGCACCGCAAGGAAGCTCTCCAGCGGCTCGCCGTGCGGGTCATGGAAAGGCAGATGGATGGCCGGGATCGGCTTCGGGAAAATCGGGCAGGCTTCCTTCGCGTTGTCGCACACCGTCACCACCAGGTCGATGTCTTCGTTCATCACCGCGTCGATGTCCTTCGGATGCAGGCCGTCGGTATTCAGGCCAGCCGCCTGCAGCGCTGCGATCGCGCCGTCGGCCACTTTCGGCTGCGGCCGGGTGCCGGCGGAGAGCGCGCGCACCTGGCCGGCGAGCTCATGGTTCAGCAGCACTTCGGCCATTTGCGAGCGGCAGGAATTGCCGGTGCACAGCACCAGCACGGTGTAGGTTTTTTCAGCCACGATGGGCCCCTTGATGAATGAAAGAAAAACTCAGCGGCATCCGCTCGCGGCCGGCTTGGCCTTGACCGGAATGCAGCCGGAAATCTTGACCACGGCCGGCTCGACCTGCACCCCCAGATGGTTGAGGCCAGGGGCGGCGCCGCGCGCCGAGATCGCAAAGTTGACGCGCGGATCGTCGAGCATCCACTTCGCGTAATCGTCCTTGGCGACGGCCGGCTCGGCGGCGAACAGGGCGGAATAGAACTTGATGCTGGCGGCCAGATCGTCGACCGCGACGTGTGCATGCAGGCGTTTCATGTTGACTCCTTTGAAGGGACGCAGGCCGGCGAACAGACCGGCGAGCAGGGATTGCCGCCGCAGCAGTTTTCGGTGAGGAAGCCGAGCAGCGCGTTCATGGTGGAGAAATTGGCGGTGTAGATGACAAAGCGCCCCGCCTGCTGCGAACTCACCATGCCGGCGTGCGACAGCTCCTTCAGGTGAAAGGACAGCGAGGACGGCGCGATGCCGGTGAGTTCGCTGATCCGACCCGCGGCGAGTCCTGCCGGACCGGCCTGGACCAACGCGCGGAAGATGGCCAGGCGGGAATCCTGGGCCAGGGCAGCAAGGGCGGTGACGACGCTTTTCGTTTCCATATTTCAATGTTAATTGAATCGTTGAAAAAATTGCAAGCGTTTTTTTCCGCATGCAGCAGCGGCCCGTGAAAATTTTTCGGACGCGCGGGAATAAACTTTGCGTGGCAGGTGTTCACGTTCATGCAAGCCCCGACTTGCCCCTTCTTCCCACCCCTTGAACAAGGAAAAGCCATGAACACCTCATTGACCTCTTCCCTCGCCGCCCTGAGCATGCTGGTTGCCTGCGCCAGCCCCTACGCCGCATCGCCCGCCAAGACCGAGATGGGCGTGCTCACCAATCCCGCAGGCATGACGCTGTATACCTTCGACAAAGACGTGGCCGGTTCCGGCAAGAGCGTCTGCAACGGCGACTGCGCCATCAAGTGGCCGCCCCTGACTGCAACCGCCGCCGACAAGACCGCCGGCGACTATGCGGTCATCACCCGTGACGACGGTTCAAAACAGTGGTCGTACAAGGGCAAGCCGCTCTACCTGTGGATCAAGGACCAGAAGCCGGGCGACATGACCGGCGACGGCGTCAACAACGTATGGCACACCGCCAAACCCTGAGTGCACGCCCGTCCCGACCTGATCGAGCACCTCCCCCGCCTGCGCCGCTATGCCCGGGCGCTGACGGGGGACGTCAATCGCGCCGACGACCTGGTGCAAGACACCCTCGAGCGCGCGCTGGCGAAGCTCGACCTGTGGCAGCCTGGAAGCGATCTGCGCGCCTGGCTGTTCACCTTGATGCACAACCTGTTCGTCAACCAGATCCGCGTACGCCGGCCGCAGGAAACCGTGATGGAAGATGCGCTCGACGAGCCGGTGAGCGGCGGACAGATGGAAGCGCTGGACGCGCGCGACATCCACGCCGCGCTGGCGCGGCTGCCCGAGGAACAGCGCGCGGTCATGCTGCTGGTGGGGCTGGAGCAGTTCGGCTACGCCGAAGCCGCCCAGGTGTTGGGCGTGCCGCCCGGCACCGTGATGTCGCGGCTGTCGCGTGCGCGCGAACGCATGAGGGCCATGCTGGCGGGCGAACCCGCAGTCAAACTGAAGCTTGTGAAATGACAGACGACATCCACGAACACGAACTCCACGCCTATGTGGACGGCTCCCTGCCCGAGACACGCCGCCTCGAGATCGAAGCCTGGCTGGCGACGCATCCGGAGGATGCCGCGCGGGTGCAGGACTGGATCGGACAGAACCAATCCCTGCATGCCGCCTTCGACAGCGTGTTGAACGAGCCGCTGCCGCTGAACCTGGTGCGCGCCGCGCGCCGTCCCGCCTTGCCCGTGCCGTTCAAGGCGATCGCGGCAACGCTGGCCATGCTGGTGACCGGCCTCGTCGGTTACGCCATCGGCCTCGGCAGCGTCGAGCACGCGCCCGCCGCGCCGAGTGCCTACCTTGCCCGCGACGCTGCCATCGCCCACGCCGTGTTCAGCCCCGAAGCGCGTCACCCGGTCGAAGTCGACGCCGCCCATGCCGAGCATCTGGTGGCCTGGCTTTCCAAGCGCGTCGGCACGCAACTTCAGGCGCCGGATTTCAGCGCGCAGGGATTCGACCTGCTCGGCGGCCGGCTGCTGACCGGCGAAACCGGCCCGGTCGCGCAGTTCATGTACCAGGACAAGATCGAACGCCGCGTCACGCTCTATGTGCGCCGCGCGGTTGCAGGTAACACGGAAACGGCTTTCCGCCACGCCATCGAAAATGGCGTCGACGTGTTCTACTGGATCGACGGCGATTTCGGCTACGCCCTGTCGGGCCAGATCGGGCGCCAGGCGATCCGGCAGCTGGCCGATGCGGCCTATCGGCAACTCGTCACCGCCTCAGCCACACCCTAGTTTAACCGCAGGGGGTAACCCCTCAGTAGTCGCAGCCCGCTCCCGGCTTTGCGCCCGAGCCTTCGGGTGCAAGTCCCAGGACATCGCGCGCCACCGCCTCGGCAACCCTGATGCCGTCCACCCCGGCCGAGAGAATCCCGCCGGCATAGCCCGCGCCCTCGCCCGCCGGGAACAGGCCCTTGACGTTGATGCTCTGGAAATCGTCGCCGCGAGTGATGCGCAGCGGCGACGAGGTGCGCGTCTCGACCCCGGTCAGCACCGCGTCCTTCATCGCAAAGCCCTTGATCTGCCGGTCGAATGCCGGCAGTGCCTCGCGGATCGCCTCGATGGCGTAATCCGGCAGCGTCGAGGCGAGGTCGGTGAGGTGCACGCCGGGCTTGTACGACGGCTCGACGCTGCCGAGCTGCCTGGACGGCTTGCCCTCGATAAAGTCGCCGACCAGCTGACCGGGCGCCGCGTAATTGCCGCCGCCCAGTTCGAAGGCGCGCGCCTCCAGCCGGCGCTGCAGCTCGATGCCGGCCAGCGGTCCGCCAGGATAATCCTCGGGCGTGATGCCCACCACGATGCCGGCGTTGGCGTTGCGCTCGTTGCGCGAATACTGGCTCATGCCGTTGGTCACCACGCGGCCCGGCTCGGAGGCGGCCGCCACCACCGTGCCGCCGGGACACATGCAGAAACTGTATACCGAGCGGCCGTTCTTCGCGTGATGCACCAGCTTGTAGTCCGCCGCGCCCAGGAGCGGATTGCCCGCATTCGGCCCCAGCCGCGCGCGGTCGATCAGCGACTGCGGATGCTCGATGCGAAAGCCGATGGAAAACGGCTTCGCCTCCATGTAGACGCCGCGCGCGTGCAGCATCTCGAAGGTATCGCGCGCGCTGTGGCCGAGCGCAAGGATGATGTGCTTGCTGGCGAGCGTCTCGCCGCTGGCGAGCGTCACCCCGCGGATACTTTTACCATTGGGGCCATCCTCGATCAGCACGTCGGTGACGCGCTGCTGAAAGCGGATCTCGCCGCCCAGTTTCTCGATCTCGTGGCGCATGGTCTCGACCATGCCGACCAGGCGGAAGGTGCCGATGTGCGGCTTCGACACGTACAGGATTTCCTCCGGCGCGCCCGCCTTGACGAATTCGGTCAGTACCTTGCGGCCCAGATGCCTGGGGTCCTTGATCTGGCTGTAGAGCTTGCCGTCGGAAAACGTCCCCGCCCCGCCCTCGCCGAACTGCACATTGGATTCGGGAGTGAGCACGTGCTTGCGCCACAGGCCCCAGGTGTCCTGCGTGCGCTCGCGCACCGCCTTGCCGCGCTCCAGCACGATCGGCCGGAAGCCCATCTGCGCCAGCACCAGCGCGGCGAAGATGCCGCAGGGGCCGAAACCGATGACGATGGGACGTTCGGCCAGACTCTCCGGCGCATGGCCGACGAAGCGATAGGCCATGTCCGGCGTCGGCGCGAGCTGGCGGTCGTTGCGGAATTTCTTCAGCAGCGCGGCCTCGTCTTTGACCTCGACGTCGACCGCATAGATCAGCAGCAGCGCGTGCTTTTTGCGCGCGTCGTAGCTGCGCTTGAAAATGCTGAAGCCGACGAGGTCCTCGTCCGCCAGTTCCAGGCGCTGCAGGATCGCCGAGCGGAGGGCGTCCGCAGGATGGTCGAGCGGGAGTTTGAGTTCAGTCAGTCGCAGCATGGTGAGTGTTCAGATAATTCAATGCGCCCTGCCCCGCCGCGCGTCCGCTGGCGAAGCACGCCGTCAGCAGATAGCCGCCGGTGGGCGCTTCCCAGTCGAGCATCTCGCCCGCACAGAACACGCCAGGCAGATCGCGCAGCATCAGCTGTTCGTCGAGCGCCTCAAAGCGCGCGCCGCCGGCGCTGCTGATCGCCTCGTCGAGCGGGCGCGCGGCGGCGAGCGTGAGCGGCAGCGATTTTATCGCGTGAGCGAGTTTCACTGGATCATTTAATTGGTCCGTCGAAAGCACTTCGCGCAGCAGCGCCATTTTCACGCCCTTGATGCCGGCGCGGCTTTGCAGGTGGCCGGACAGCGAACGCGCGCCGCGCGGGTGGGCGACTTCGGCGACGACCCGCGCCAGCGGCTTGTCCGGCGCCAGATCAATCTGCACCGTCACCGACCCCTGCGCCGCAATCGTGTCGCGCAGCGGCGCCGACAGCGCATATACCAGGCTGCCCTCGACACCGCTGTCCGACAGCATCAGCTCGCCCTTGCGCGCATGTAAATGGCCAGCCGCGTCGGTGAATCGCAGCGCCACGGTTTTCAGCGGATGCCCGGCGAAGCGGCTGCGCAGATGTTCGCTCCAGCCGCCTGCCACATCGAAGCCGCAGTTCGACGGCACCAGCGGCGCGACATCGATCCCCCGCTGCGCCAGCAGCGGTACCCAGGCGCCGTCCGATCCCAGCTTCGCCCAACTGCCGCCGCCCAGCGCCAGCACCACCGCGTCGGCCTTTACGGCGATTTCGCCTTGCGGGGCATACGACTCCACACGGGCTTCAGCCCGTAGTGGATCGGAGTCCTTTAGGGCATACGACTCCACACGGGCTTCAGCCCGTAGTGGATCGGAGTCCCCTTGTGGGATCGTAAAGCGCAGCGCCCCCGTTTCGGCCCACCCAAGCCAGCGATGCCGCACATGAAACCGCACCCCGGATTCGCGCAGCCGATGCAGCCAGGCCCGCAGCAGCGGCGCCGCCTTCATGTCCTTTGGAAATACCCGCCCCGACGAACCGACGAAGGTCTCGACCCCCAGCCCATGAATCCACTCGCGCAGCGCGTCAGGTGAAAAGGCTTCGAGCAGCGGCTGGATTGCCGAGGCGCGCGCGCCGTAGCGCGACAGAAAAACGTCGAACGGTTCGGAATGGGTGATGTTCATGCCGCCCACCCCCGCCAGCAGGAACTTGCGCCCCACCGAAGGCATGGCGTCGTACAGATCGGCCCGGACACCGCCCTGTGCGAGCACCTCGGCCGCCATCAAACCGGCCGGGCCGCCACCGATCACTACGACAGTGCTCATGGAAAAATGGAAGGGATCGGGCTGCGCATCATCCTGGAAACCTCAGTTGGACGCGCCCGATGGTGCGTCTGGGCGTGTGTCTGCCGCAACGAGGCGGCAGGCCGGAGCCTGCGCCAAGACCGCCCGAAGGGCGAGTGTCTGGCGGCGTACTCCTTGCGGGTGCTGCAACGAGGCGCGAGAGCGGAGTCGTTGCCGCATACGACTCCGCACGCGCTTCAGCGCGTAGCGGATCGGTGTCCTTTAGGGCTTCAGCGGCTTTACGAATCCGGCCTGCCCCTTGCGGGTGCAAAGGCAGGCGCGCACACGGACGTGCCAGCGAGTGCGTGGCGCCCTTACCTGACAGGTGAATCGTATCGAAGAGGAGCAGGCCAATTTTCATAAAAGCCTCATTAAGACAGCAAGCGATCACCTGTGGTTTTCAGGATCGTGTTCACCATGAGCCCGATGCGCCTCCGCCGCCGAATCCGCCGCCGCCCCCGCCCCAGGAACCGCCGCCGAATCCGCCTCCCCTGCCGGGTCCACCGCCGCCGCTGGTCCAGCCGCCGCCGTGGCGGAATCCCGAGGCCACCCCGGCAAACACGAACACGGCGATCAACAGCAGCACCGGCGTGAAGCCCAGCAGCATCGCGCCCACCGCCCCGCTGCCGAGCGCAGCAATCCCGCCCGCAGCCGGACGGCTCATCAGCATGGAGAGCAGCCAGCCCGCGACGATGCCGACGACGACGAGCATGACGAAGGAACCATCGTCCCCGCTGCTGCCCGCCTCGCTGGGCGGCGGCAGCGACTCGCCCTCGATCAGCCGCATCAGCTGCTGCACGCCCGCGTCGATGCCGCCATAGAAATCCCCCGCCTTGAAATAGGGCGTGATGGTTTCGGCGATCACCCGCTTGGCGATGGCGTCCGGAATCGCGCCCTCCAGCCCGTAGCCGACTTCCAGCCGCAGCGTGCGGTCGTTCCTGGCGACGATCAGGATCACGCCGTCGTCGATTCTTTCGCGGCCGATCTTCCATTGCTCGGCGACGCGGATGCCGAACTGGGCGATGTCCTCGGGCTGGGTGGTCGGCACGATCAGCACGGCAATCTGGCTGCCCTTCTGCGCCTCGAAGGCTGCCAGCTTGCTTTCCAGTGCGGCAACTTGTTCGGCGTTGAGCGTGGCAGTCAGGTCGGTGACACGGCGCGACAAGTCGGGTACCGCCACCTGGGCCCAGGCGGACAGCGCAAACAGCAACAGAAGGAGGCTGGACGCGAAGCGCCCCACAAGGGGATCTCGATACCCCTTGTGGGTACTCCGGCTTTCTATGGGTTGAAGCCCATGAAAGGTTGTATGCGTCCGGAGCAACCGGTTCATCCGGAGATCAATAGCCGCCTGCCGGTGCGGGAGTGCCGAAATCGACCCTGGGCGGCACGGCGATGGCCTTCTCGTTTTCCACCGTGAAGGTCGGCTTGGTCTTGTAGCCGAACAGCATCGCAGTGAGGTTGGAGGGGAAGGAACGCACCGTGACGTTGTAGGTTTTCACCGCGGCGATGTAGCGGTTGCGCGCGACGGTGATGCGGTTCTCGGTGCCCTCGAGCTGCGCCTGCAGGTCGCGGAACAGGCCATCGGCCTTCAACTGCGGGTAGTTCTCGGCCACCAATAATAAACGGGAGATCGCCCCGGTGAGCTCGCCCTGCGCGGCGATGAACTTCTGGAACGCCGCTTCATCGTTGATGAGTTCGGGTGTCGCCTGGATTGCGCCGACGCGGGCGCGCGCTTCGGTGACGCGAGTCAGCACATCCTTCTCGTGCGCCGCATACCCCTTCACCACGTTGACCAGGTTCGGCACCAGGTCGGCGCGGCGCTGGTACTGGTTCAGCACTTCGGCCCAGGTGGCCTTGATGTCCTCGTCGGTGGATTGCAGCGTGTTGTAGCCGCAGCCGGAAAGGGTCAACGCCATGAATGTCGCGCTTACCCATTTGAATACATTGGGCCATTTGAACATGTCAGTCTCCTGGAAGGGTTGAATAGTGCGAGTTTACGCCACGCCCCAAGTCGCAAACAGGGGGTCGGATTCGGCGAGCTTGTCGGCGTAGCGGTCGTCCTTGGGGCGCTTGAGGCCGCGCTCGATGTAGGTTTCCACCTTCTTGAAGCCGGCCTGCTTGATCAGCGTGCCCACCCAGGCCATGCGCTCCATCGGATGCAGCTCGGTCCACAGCTTGATCACCTTGGGCGGGAAATAGCGGTGCGACAGCGTCACCACGAACATGCCGCCCGGCTTCAATATACGCTTCACTTCCGCCACGATCCTGTGCGGCTGGGTCAGGTATTCGAACGACACCGTGCACACCACGGCGTCGAAGCTGGCGTCGGCAAACGGCAGACTGGGATCGGCGTTGAGGTCGTGCACGATGCGCTCGGCAAGCTGAGGATTGTCGGCCAGTTCCTCGGCGTTGAGTCCCAGTCCCACCGCGGATAGCACCGTGTCCGGCAGGTGCGAGCGCCAGCCCGCCATCAGGTCGAGTACCCGCAAGGGGTACGCCGCCAGACGCTCGCCCTCCGGGCGGTGCGTGGTTGTTGCCGACTTGTCGGCTTTACAACCACGGCCTACCTCCTGCGGGTGGTCTTGGCGCAGCACCCGTGCATTCTCCGGTAGTACGGTGCGGTACAGCGCCTGGATGCGGCGCGCGCACACGGCATCGACGTGGGTGAGCTTGCGGGCGAGCGCGTAGAACTCGGTATCGGGAAACTCGTCCTCGCGGCTGAACGAATCCGGCCCCTCGAAGTCGGTCGGCGTCTGCAGCTGTGTTTCCATGCCGCTCCATTCCAGCAGCTGTTCCACCTTGCCGACCGGCTCGGTCGAGATGTCGCTCTTGCCGCTGTCGATGCTGAAAATACGGCCCTGCAGCGGGTGGCTGAAGTTGGCGACAAAGCTTGCGCCGTTCAGCCTCATCACGCGGAACATCGGGCCCGGCGCGTCGTCGGCATGCAAGAGCTGCGAGGGATAGAAGCGCCCCAGCTTCAGCGGGGCGATGTCGCTGCGGAACACCTCATTCGGCACCTCGTGCTCGATCTTCGGCCCGACGTCGACCTGGGCGTCGACCGGCGGGGTGTCGCCCGGCATCCACACCACCACCTGATGGCGGCCGAGGTCGGAAAAATAATTGACGCGAAAGCGCAGCGCGGAATGCAGAAGTTTCATAGATACAGGGGTCAAGGGTCAGGGGTCAGGGATGAATAGGCCCGCCGCGCCAGACACAGGTCCTCCCACGCGCGTGCCTTGTCGGGCAGGTTGCGCAACAGGTAGGCGGGATGGTAGGTCACCACCAGGGGCACGTTCTGGAACCGGTGCACCCGGCCGCGCAGGCGGGCGATGGCCTCGTCGGTGTCGAGCAGGCTCTGCGCGGCGAAGCGCCCCAGCGCGAGGATGAGCTTGGGCTGGATGAGTTCGATCTGTGCCAGCAGATAGGGCCGGCACGCGGCCACCTCGTCCGGCTCGGGATTGCGATTGCCCGGGGGGCGCGATTTCAGCACGTTGGTGATGTAGACGTTGTCGCCGCGTGTCAGGCCGATCGATGCCAGCATGGCGTCGAGCAGCTTGCCCGCCTGGCCGACGAAGGGCTCGCCGCGTGCATCCTCCTCGGCGCCCGGCGCCTCGCCGACGATCAGCCAGTCGGCGTTGCGGTCGCCCACGCCGAGCACGCCCTGGGTGCGGGTGGCGGAGAGCTTGCAGGCGGTGCAATGGGCAACGGCGTCGGCGAGCGTGTCCCAGGTGTATGCGGGTGAGGGGCGAGGGGTGAGGCGTGAGGAGGATATCTCGCGCAACCGCCACACCGGGCCGATGCCAAGCTCGTTGAAGACGTCGTCGCGGCTCAGCATGTCAGTTCGCGCTTCATGATGAGCGCATCTTCGCGGCCGGCGCGCGCCGGGTAATAGCCGCGCCGCACGGCCAGGTCGACGAAGCCGCTGCTGTGATACAGCCCGATCGCGGCGGTGTTGGACGTGCGCACCTCGAGGAAAACAGTCCCGGCATGGTGATCGCAGGCGCACGCAAGACAGTGCTCGAGCAGATCGCGCCCGAGGCCATGGCGGCGCCACATCGGCGCGATGGTGAGATTGAGCAGATGGGCCTCGCCCGCCGCCGCCATCATGACGTAATAGCCGATCACCTCGCCCTCGGCTTCGCGCACCCACATGCTGTATCCGGCATGGATCGAATCCGCAAAGTTGCCCGGCGACCACGGATATTCGTAGCTTGCCAGCTCGATGCGGTGGATGCGCGGCAGGTCGGCCTCGGTCATCGGACGCAGGCGGTGCGCGATCTCGTGGACCGGAATGTCAGGCACGGCGCTCATGCGGATTTTTTCTGGCGGCGTTCGTCCACCGTCAGCGCCACCTTGTCGCGCAGATAGATCGGCGCGGCGAGCGCGGCGTCCATGCCCTCGCCGCGCTCGAATGCACGGGCGGCGAGCGGCGCCATCGCCGCCGCGTCGGGCATGAGCGTGTCATCGATGCGCACAAGCTGCGCCGCCAGGCGCGGGCGCAGGACCTCGCCCAACGCGGAAAAGCCGTTGCCGGCGCCGACCCAGTCGCCGCCGGCCGGCACCGCCACCGACCCGGGCAGCGCCAGCTGCGGTTCGCTGACGACCTGCCAGCCTGCGCCGTCGCAGCGATACGCCGCCCAGTAGACCTCGGCCATGCGCGCGTCGAGCACGGTCAGCACCCGCAAGGGGTGCGCCGCCAAACGCTCGCCCTCCAGGCGGTCTTGGCGCAGCACCTGCGCGGCGCCGGTCTGCTCGGCGATCGATTCCAGCGTGGAGACGCCGACCACCGGCAGGTCGGCGCCGAACGCCAGGCCCTGCGTCACCGCGCAGACGATACGCAGGCCGGTGAACGAGCCGGGGCCGGCACCGTAGCCGATGCCGTCAAGCTGGTGCAGCGTGAGGCCGGCCTCGCGCAGCAGTTCATCCACCATCGGCAGCAAGAGCGAACTATGCCGCTGTTCGGCCAGCACGCGGCGCGCCTGGATCTGGCCATCCAGCCACAGCGCAGCCGAGCACCATTCGGTGGAAGTATCGAGAACGAGCAATTTCATCCGTGCAATTTTACCGGTTGCCGCGGTAGACGACGCGGTAAATCGCACCGGCGTGGTCGTCCGACACCAGCAGGCTGCCGTCGGGCATCACCAGCACGTCGGCCGGCCGCCCCCAGGCCGCCTCGTCCTGCAGCCAGCCGCTGACGAAAGCTTCGTAGCTCACCGCACGCTTGCCCTGCAGGCGAACCACGCTCACCCGATAGCCGGTTTTGCTGCTGCGGTTCCACGAACCGTGTTCGGCAATGAAGACGGCATTGCGGTAGCGCTCGGGGAATTGCCTGCCGGTATAGAAGCGCATGCCCAGGCTGGCCACGTGCGCACCCAGGTTCTGCACCGGCGGCACGAATTCGGCGCAGCGGCGGACGCGGCCGAACTCGGGATCGGCGATCGTACCGCCGTGGCAATACGGGTAGCCGAAATGCTCGCCGGGCCGGCTCAGGCGATTGAGCTCGTCCGGCGGCGCATCGTCGCCCAGCCAGTCGCGGCCATTGTCGGTAAACCACAGCTCGCCGCTTTGCGGCTGCCAGTCGAAGCCGACGCTGTTGCGCACGCCACGGGCGACCACCTCGATCTTGCCGCTCGCCACGTCGAGCCGGGTGAGGTTGGCATAGCGATCCGGGTCGGGTTCGCAGATGTTGCACGGCGCCCCCACCGGCACGTAGAGCTTGCCGTCGGGTCCGAAGGCGATGAATTTCCAGCCGTGATGGGGGTCGCCCGGGTAGCCGCTGCTGACCACCTCGGGGCGCGGCGGCCTGTCCAGGCGCGCCTCGATATCGGTGAGCCGCAGGATGCGGCTGACCGCCGACACGTACAGGTCGCCGTCGCGGAATGCCACGCCGACCGGCATATTCAAACCCTCGGCAATCACCACCGGTTTGCGCGCACCCTTGAGCGGGACCGCGTAGACCTTGCCGTCGCGCATGCTGCCGACGAACAGCGTGCCTTTTCCGAGCGCCATCTGCCGCGCGTTGGGCACGCGGGCAAACAGCTCGATTGCAAATCCGGGCGGCAGGCTGAGGCTGGCAAGCGGCAGGGTATCGGCAGCGGCCAGCCCCAGCCAGCCGAACACCATCGCCATGAACAGGATCACTCGCGTCATGCTGTCCTCCTTGTAGGGGCCTAAGGTTGCAGGGGAACCAGAATCTCGAAGCGCACCCGCGACCAGGGATCGCGCACCTCGGCCAGGCGGACGATGCGCGCAGTCAGAACCTGCCCCCGATCGAGCAGGCGAGCGACGTCGGCATTCTCGCGCCGCGGCACGTAGCCGATCTTGTGGCCCTGCCATTCCACCCGTACCGCGCGGGCATCGTGCGGATTGTCCGGCTCGCGCACCAGGGTGAGCGCATCGCCCACCTGCATCTGCGGCCACAAGGTCTTGCCGGCGTGATACTGAAACCCGGCCAGCGGCGAATCCTGCAGCAGGATGTGCGCGGTGACCTGGGCATGGAGCGTTTGCCCCCACAGCCACACCAGACACAGCAACGCCAGCCGACGACGCATGGGGAGTCCGAATCTCAGGTTCCGAATCAGGCATTCTAGTGGGAAATTCGCCCCCCGATCCGCAGCGGCCCGACGGATTCAAGGTTTACTTTTTTCACTCGACAAGCAGCCGTCCGCTTGAGGTAGGATGAATGCATTCCCATTCCTATCCCATCGACTCTCACACGCCATGCCGAGAAAAGCTGCTGCCCAGACCAAGCTGTTCGTTTTGGATACCAACGTGCTGATGCACGACCCCACCAGCCTGTTCCACTTCGAGGAGCACGATATCTACGTGCCGATCGCCACCCTGGAAGAACTCGACCAGCACAAGAAAGGCATGACCGAAGTCTCGCGCAATGCACGCCAGGCCAGCCGCTTCATCGACGAGATCGTCAGCACGCTCGACAGCATCGAGGACGGCGTGCCGCTCGCCCCGCACAGCCACAATGCCGCCAGCGGCAGGCTGTTCCTGCAGACCCAGGCAATCAGCGGCGACATCCCGATGAGCCTGCCGACCAGCAAGGTCGACAACCAGATCCTCGGCGTGGTGCTGTTCCTGTCGCGCCACCACCCCAAGCGCCAGGTCATCCTGGTGTCGAAAGACATCAACATGCGCATCAAGGCGCGTGCGCTGGGGCTGCCCGCCGAGGACTACTTCAACGACAAGGTGCTGGAAGACACCGACCTCCTCTACCCCGGCCTGCTCGAACTGCCCGCCGACTTCTGGGACAGCCACGGCAAGGGCATGGAATCATGGCAGGCCAACGGCCACACCTATTACCGCGTCAAGGGGCCGCTGGTATCGAATCTGCTGCCGAACGAGTTCGTCTATCAGGAAGGCCCCAACCCGCTCTATGCCAAGGTGCTGAAGGTCGAGGGCAAGCAGGCGGAAATGGTCACGGTGCGCGACTTCAGCCACGCCAAGAACAACGTGTGGGGCATCACCGCGCGCAACCGCGAGCAGAACTTCGCGCTCAACGTGCTGATGGATCCCGAGATCGATTTCGTCACCCTGCTCGGCCAGGCCGGCACCGGCAAGACCCTGCTCACGCTCGCCGCCGCGCTGGCCCAGGTGCTGGACAAGAAGCTCTACAACGAAATCATCATGACCCGCGTGACCGTCCCGGTCGGCGAGGACATCGGTTTCCTGCCCGGCACCGAGGAGGAAAAAATGACGCCGTGGATGGGCGCGCTGGAAGACAACCTCGACGTGCTGAACAAGAGCGACGACGATGCCGGCGACTGGGGGCGCGCGGCGACGCAGGACCTGATCCGCTCGCGCATCAAGGTCAAGTCGCTCAACTTCATGCGCGGCCGCACCTTCCTCAACAAGTTTCTCATCATCGACGAAGCGCAGAACCTCACCCCCAAGCAGATGAAGACGCTGATCACCCGCGCCGGCCCCGGCACCAAGGTAGTGTGCCTGGGCAACATCGCGCAGATCGACACGCCCTACCTCACCGAAGGCAGCTCCGGCCTCACCTACGTGGTCGACCACTTCAAGGGCTGGCCGCACAACGGCCACGTCACCCTGCAGCGCGGCGAGCGTTCGCGCCTGGCCGACTATGCTGCAGAGGTGTTGTAATCCCGATTAAGCTGAGGAGACGCGCAATGGCCACCCTGATTTCAAAGCGCTGGCTCGTCCTGGCCGCCGGCCTCGCGCTTGCCGCGCCCGCCCATGCGATCGACTGGAACGAGATGCTGAAGGGCGTGCTGGGCAAGCCCGCCAGCCAGCCTGCTGCCAGTGGCGTCGACGTGCTCTCCACCGCCGACATCAATGCGGGGCTGAAGGAGGCGCTGACCCGCGGCGCCGAAACCGCGGTCACCCAGCTCGGGCGGAAGGACGGCTTCTTCGGCAACGCCGCGCTGAAAATCCCGCTGCCACCCAGCCTGCAGAAAGCCGAAAAGGCCATGCGCATGTTCGGCATGGGCAAACAGGCCGACGAGCTGGTGCTGTCGATGAACCGCGCCGCCGAGGCCGCCGTGCCGGAAGCGAAAACCCTGCTGATCGATGCGGTGAAGGCGATGACGCTGGAAGACGCCAGGGGCATCCTGACCGGCGGCCCAACCTCGGCCACCGATTTCTTCCGCAGGAAAACCGAGGCCAGACTCACCGAGCGCTTCGGCCCCATCGTCAAGGCGACCACTGACAAGGTCGGGCTGGCGCAGCAGTACAACCAGTACGCCAGCGCCGCCGCGCAGTTCAACCTGATCGACAAAAAGCAGGCCAGCGTCGAACAGTACGTCACCCAGCAGGCGCTCGACCGGCTCTACACCGTGATCGGCGAGAAAGAAGCCGCGATCCGCGCCAACCCCATGCAGGCCGGCAGCGATCTGCTGAAAAAGGTTTTCGGTGCCGTCGGCGGAAAATAGCCACCGCGCGGCGCAGATGAAAATGAAAACACTGGGCCTGATTGCCGGACTGCTGCTCGCCCTGCCCGCCCAGGCCTGGGAAGTCGGCGAATTCAGGAACGGCATGCCGCGCGCCGAAGTCGAGGCCGCGCTCAGGGCCTGGAATTTCGACAAGATCCTGGCGGTCGGCAACGACGGCCTGTTCGTCTACGATCTACCCAACAACCCGGCTGGCCGCCGCTTCCTGTTCAGCTTCTGCAACGACAAGCTGGTGGCGTTGGAGCAGGAAGTCGAACCGGCCTTCCGCCACTTCGTCGTCATCGCGTCGAACTATTCCAACCTCTACGGCAATCCGCTCAAGGTTATTCCCCATACCAGCGTCATCGCCAGCGGCGAGAAGAACCTGCTGGCGATGTTCTGGCGCAAAGGCTCCGATTACATGGGCGTCAAATACGTGCTCTACCCCGCCAGCGAGCAGCTCTCGACGAGCTGGCAGGTCAACAACAACTGCTGGCAGGCGCCGCGCTAGGCCGGCAGACCGACCTTCCGGATTGCGTCGACAGCTTACGTCGGAAGCATCAAGGCCGGGGGCCGGTTCTACACCAGCAGGCCCTGGCGCGCGAACAGCCACAGCTGCTGCCACGTCAGTTCCTTGACTCGCGCCAGTGGAACTTCAAGCCCCGCATGCGCCAGCGCAGCCTGCATGCGTGCCGCGAGCGCATCAACTGTTTGGCTGCCATCCAGCGCACTCAATAGCATCCGGCCGGCCGGATCCATATCCATCGCCACATGGCGCGCCCCGCTCACCACCCACCCGGGGGAACTCGCCTGCTGCCGCGCCAACACATTCGCGCAGGGGAACTCACCCGGTTCGGCGGCAAACGCGCCGGCCGCAATGGTCGGCATCACGCCATGGGCCATCACCAGTTGAAACAGTGCCTCGCGAAACGGGGCTTCATCCAGCTCCGGGCTGGCGTCGTATTGAGCCAGCACCCGGGCGGCGGCCGACAGCAGGGCCATGTAGTCGAGCGCACCGGGATAGGCGGCCGACAGTGCCATCGCCGCCGCCTTCATCGCAGGCAGCGCGATCGGGAAGGTATTGCCCGCCGGGTTGAGGAAACGCTGTTCGACGGATGCTTCCAGGTCGATTTCCTCGTCGCTGCGCAAGTCGGCATAAAACGCCAGGCAGCTCAAGGCTTCGGCCTGCGGCGGCTGGGCGCAGGGGGCGTCGTCGCGTGCAATCAAAGCGCGGCGAAAACGGATGGCGAGCGCGTCGTCGAGCGCCGCCTCGGCGTCCAGCCAGCGCCCGGCCATGCCTTCCGGAATCAGGCCCCAGGCGTCCTCGATATCAACCACGGCGCGGCGCGGGCCCGCCTCGCCGACGTAGCGCAGGCCGTGCGCATCCAGCTGCGAGGCAAATTCGCCGAAGCCCATCGGTACGTTGAACTCGGCAAGGTATTCGTGAAACAGGTAGGACGGCGCAGCCGTCCTGAGGTAGGCAACTTCCTTGAGCAGGAGAGGATCGCTCCATTCGGCCTCCAGTTCGTCCAGCACGCGCAGGGCTTGCTGATGACGTTCGGGGGCAGGCAGATCAGCCGAGGTGCGCTCGATCAGCGCTGTGCGCAGCGGCTGCAGGGCGTGCCAGCCGGCTGCGACGTTGAAGCTGATGTAGGCCATGCCATTCGGCGACAAATGGTGCCGGCAGACCTCGAGCAGCGCCTGCCGCACCGACGGCGGCACCCAGGAAAACACGCCGTGCGCGATGATGTAGTCGAACTGGCCGAGGTCGTCCGGCAACGCGGCAAGATCGCCGTGCAGGATGCGGACGTTGGGCAGGTCGAGACGATGGATAAAGTCGGCGCCCGCCTCCGCCTGCACGCGTGACAGCTCCACCCCCACGCAGTCGGACCCGGGCCAGCGCCACGCCAGCGGAATCAGGTTGCCACCCTGCGCGCAGCCCAGTTCGAGGATGCGCGCACGGCTCGGATCGGGTGCGTCGAAGCCGTGCAGCCCGGCGACCGCAGCCAGAAAATCCGGCTGGGTCTCGGGCAACGGCAGGCTGTCGTAGGGGAGTTGGTCGTAGCTGGCGAGGGTATCCATGGCGGCGATTGTAGCGCCGCTCACCGCCTGTTATTGGGAGGCGCGTAGCGCCGAAACAATCCAGTGCTCGGGGGCGAGGAGTCGTCATCATGACTGGTTAGGCGCGAAGCACGCTGAGTAGTTGGGTTCTCGCTCAGCGACTGATCCTTGGCCGGGGGTAGCCCGGCGGCCAACGGTCAGTGCCCGCGAAAAACCCAACTACTCGGAGATGTGGCGCCGAAGCGCTGTCCGTCCCTGCCGCTCAGTGCCCGCGCGTACCCGGCTTGGACGAGAACAGCGCCGCCTGCGGACGCGGCTTGCGCGGCTGGGCGGGCGAATTCGGTGTGGCGCCGCGGTTGGCTGCGGGCTTGGCGCCGCCGCTTGCGGGCTTGCCCTGCGGCGCGCGGCCGGAGCCATTGCGGCCACCAGGCTGCCCCGAGCGGGCGCCCTGCCCCTGACGCGGGCCGCCGCGGCCTTGCGGCGGACGCGGCGGACGCTCGTCGGACATCAGGTCGGCCTTGGCGGGCGCAACGAAGCCGGGGTCGATTTCGACCCGCACGATCGAGCGCTTGATCAGCTTTTCGATGTCGCGCAGGTAGCTCATTTCCTCGTCATCCACCAGCGACAGCGCCGAGCCGGTTGCCCCGGCGCGACCGGTGCGGCCGATGCGGTGCACGTAGTCTTCCGCCACGTTGGGCAGTTCGAAGTTCACCACCTGCGGCAGCTGGTCGATGTCGATGCCGCGGGCGGCGATGTCGGTCGCCACCAGCACGCGCACGCTGCCGTCCTTGAAGCTCGCCAGCGCCTTGGTGCGCGCCGACTGGCTCTTGTTGCCGTGGATCGCGGCGGCGCTGATGCCGTCCTTGATCAGCTTCTCGGCGAGCTTGTTGGCGCCGTGCTTGGTGCGGGTGAAGACCAGCACCTGCTGCCAGTCGTGGTGTTTGATCAGGTGCGCCAGCAGATCGCGCTTGTGCGCCTGCGGCACCCGGTGCATCGACTGTTCGACGATCTCTACAGTGGTGTTGCGGCGCGCGACTTCAACGCTCTTCGGGTTGTGCAGCAGACCGTTGGCCAGGGTGCGGATCTCGTCGGAGAAGGTCGCCGAGAACAGCAGGTTCTGGCGCTGTTTCGGCAGCACGGCGAGCACTTTCCTGATGTCGCGGATGAAGCCCATGTCGAGCATGCGGTCGGCTTCGTCGAGCACCAGGATTTCGACGCCGGAGAGATCCACCGTCTTCTGCCCCATGTGGTCGAGCAGGCGGCCCGGCGTCGCCACCAGGATGTCGACGCGCGACTTCAGCGCCTTGAACTGCGGGTTGATGCTGACACCGCCGAACATCACCATCGAGGCGAGCGACAGGTACTTGCCGTAGGTCTTGACCGACTCCTCGACCTGCGCGGCGAGTTCGCGCGTCGGCACCAGGATCAGACAGCGCGGGCGGCCCGGCTTGCTTTGAACTGCCTGGGTCGACAGGTGATGCAGGATCGGCAGGGTGAAGCCGGCGGTCTTGCCGGTGCCGGTCTGCGCGGCGGCGAGCAGGTCGCCGCCCGCCAGCACCTGCGGAATCGCCTGCGCCTGGATCGGAGTGGGCGTGGTGTAGCCGGCATCGGCAATCGCACGCATGATGGGTTCGGCCAGCGCCAGGCTGGCAAAGGTGGTTTCAGTAGTCATGTAGGTTTTCCTGCGACGGCCTGTCACATTGCAGTGACACCAATCGAGGCAGACGAATAGGGGATCGTGAGATCAGGTAAGAGAACCGCGCACCGATTGGCAGGGTGCGGGAGGCCGCACTATACCGGCTGGGCCCTGATGCAGCAATGCTTTTCTGCCGCCGGCATGCGGGAATGAAAAAGGACCGGCACAGGCCGGTCCTTTTTCGATGTTCGGGTGGTGGGCAGTACAGGGTTTGAACCTGTGACCCCCGCCGTGTGAAGGCGATGCTCTACCGCTGAGCTAACTGCCCCGAAGCGGCGCGAATTAAACCACATCCGACACGGCGAGGTCAATTTCGGGCGCTGCGATCCGGTAAAATGGGTCCTTTTTCCGCACGGCCTTGCCATGATCCGCACCCGCTTCGCCCCCTCCCCCACCGGTTTCCTGCATATCGGCGGCGCACGCACCGCGCTGTTCTCTTGGGCGTTCGCGCGGCATCACGGCGGCCAGTTCATCCTGCGCATCGAGGACACCGACATCGCACGCTCCACGCCCGAGGCGGTGCAGGCGATTCTCGACGGCATGGCCTGGCTCGAGCTGAACCACGACGAAGGCCCGTACTACCAGACCCAGCGCCTGTACCGCTACAAGGAAGTGATCGAGCAGATGCTGGCCAACGGCCAGGCCTATTACTGCTATTGCAGCCCCCAGGAACTCGACGAGATGCGCGAGGCGCAGCGCGCGCGCGGCGAAAAGCCGCGCTACGACGGCCGCTGGCGTCCCGAACCCGGCAAGACGCTGCCGGTGCCGCCCTCCGGCGTGCAGCCGGTGGTGCGCTTCAAGAATCCGCTTGGAGGCACGGTGGCGTGGAAGGACCTGGTGAAAGGCGTGATCGAGTTTTCCAACGCCGAGCTGGACGACCTCATCATCGCGCGCGCCGACGGCACGCCCACCTACAACTTCTGCGTGGTGGTGGACGACTGGGACATGCAGATCAGCCACGTCATCCGCGGCGACGACCACGTCAACAACACCCCGCGCCAGATCAACATCCTCAGGGCGCTGGGCGCCGAGGTGCCGCAATACGCGCACCTGTCGATGATCCTCGGCGACGACGGCACCAAGCTGTCGAAGCGCCACGGCGCCGTGTCGGTGATGCAGTACGCCGAGGACGGCTACCTGCCCGAAGCGGTGATCAACTACCTGGCGCGGCTCGGCTGGTCGCACGGCGACGCCGAACTGTTCAGCCGCGAGCAGTTCGTGCAGTGGTTCGACCTCGACCACATCACGCCGTCGGCCGCGCAGTTCAACACCGAAAAACTGCGCTGGCTCAACCAGCAGTACATCAAGGCGGCCGACGATGCGCGGCTGGCCAGCCTCGTGCACCCCTTTCTCGTGCGCAACGGCGCCAATCCAGACGACGGCCCCGATCTCGCCGCGGTGTGCGCGCTGGTGAAGGAACGCGCCGCCACGATCGGGGAACTGGCCGACGCCGCCACCCTGTTCTACCGCACCCTGCATCCCGCGCCCGAGCTGCTGGCGCAGCATGTCGCCCCCGAGATATTGCCGGCGCTGGCCGACCTCGCCAGCCGCTTCGAAGCGCTGGCCTGGGAACGCAGCGCCATCAGCGCCGCGCTCAAGGAAACGCTCGCCGCGCACGGCCTCAAGATGCCCAGGCTGGCGATGCCGGTGCGCGTGCTGGTCACCGGCGAGGCACAGACGCCTGCGATCGACGCGACGCTGGAACTGATCGGCCGTGACAAGGTGGTTGCACGCCTGAAAGCGGCGCTATAGGTCGCCACAGGGGCGGACGATTCCGCTATAATGCGCGCTGTTTTTCGCCGGCGTAGCTCAGTTGGTAGA
>CAMTWC010000079.1:0-1008 GCA_947085345.1 uncultured Gammaproteobacteria bacterium
CGTCCTTCAGCGTGTGATCGGCGCTTTCCAGGCGCGACAGGGTCAGCAGGTCGTCCAGCAGGTGCTGCATGCGCCTCGTATGGTCGAGCATCAGGTCGAAATAGCGACGCGATTCGCTGGCTGTCAGGTCGGGCGCATCGGCCAGGGTTTCGACGAAGCCGCCGACCACGGTCAAGGGCGTGCGCAATTCATGCGAGACGTTGGCGATGAAGTCGCGCCGCATGGCGTCAACCCGCTCAAGATCGGTGATGTCGCGTGCAACCAGCAGTTTCTTGCCTTCGCCGAATGGCACCAGCTGCATCGACAGGGTCACTTCGCGGTTGATCGGCGACTTGCACACCAGGCGGCGCGAATAATCGGCGGCGTCGAGAAACTCCAGGAAATGCGCCTGCCGCAGCAAGTAGCGCACGAACTGGCCGCGATCGCGCTCGCAGTCCAGTCCCATGTATTTGCGCGAGGCGGGGTTGCACCACTCGATCTGCTCGTTGCCGTTGAGGATGACCATGCCGTCCGGCACCGCCATTGCGGCGTGTTCGAACTGTTCGAGCGCGGTGGTGAGCTGGCCGCGGCTGGCTTTCTGGCGGCGCTGGAGCTTTTGCAGCCGGTAGAAAATGTCGCCCCAGGTGCCGGTGGCGTCGGGCGGATCCACTTCGTCGGGGTTTTCCAGCCAGCGCGACAGGCGGTATTCCTGCCATAGGCGGCGCAGCATCACGAAAGCCTGGATGCCCGCCAGAAAGCCCAGCGCAGCCACCCAGCCGGAGCCGGCCCACAAAATCAGCGCCACCAGCAATACGCTGGCCAGCACACTGAGCGGACGCCACCAGAAGCCCATGTTTACCTGCCCAAAAAAACCGGTGGGCGGATTATCCTAGAAACCGCAGTTGGACGCGCCCGATGGCGCGTCTGGGCGCGTGGCTGCCACGAAGCGACAAGGGCAGGCACGCGGCCAGGCGTATCAGCGGGTGCGTAGCGGACTCACCCAAACGGTGAACGCTATCGAAGACAGAA
>CAMTWC010000080.1:0-2446 GCA_947085345.1 uncultured Gammaproteobacteria bacterium
CCCGATTTGAGTCGCTCGCGAAGATCGGCGAACGGCGGGTGGCTCACGCGGCGTGGCGGATGCGGTCGGGCGCGGCCGGGGCGCCGGCCGACACGGTCAACACTTCATGACCACTGTCGGTGACCAGAATCGTGTGCTCCCCCTGCGCCGACAGGCTGCGGTCCTTGGTGTCGATGGTCCAGCCGTCCGGCATCTGGCGGATGTCGCGGCGTCCGGCGTTGATCATCGGCTCGATGGTGAAGGTCATGCCGGGCTCAAGTACCAGGCCAGTGCCGGCCTTGCCATAATGCAGCACCTGCGGGTCCTCGTGGAAATTCTTGCCGATGCCGTGGCCGCAGAATTCGCGCACCACGCTGTAGCCGTGGTTTTCGGCGAAGCGCTGGATGGCGTGGCCGATGTCGCCCAGTCGCGCGCCGGGCTTGACGTGGGCGATGCCGGCCCACATCGCTTCGTAGGTGATCTGGATCAGCCGCCTGGCCTGGATCGTCGCCTCGCCTACGGCGAACATGCGGCTGGTGTCGCCGTGCCAGCCGTCCTTGATGACGGTGATGTCGAGGTTCACGATGTCGCCGTTCTTCAGTACCTTGTCGCCCGGCACGCCGTGGCACACCTGGTTGTTGACCGAGGTGCAGATCGACTTGGGGTAGGGCGCGTGGCCGGAGGGCGCATAGTTCAGTGGCGCCGGGACGGTGCCCTGCACGTTCACCATGTACTCGTGGCACAGCCGGTCGAGCTCGCCGGTGGTGACGCCGGGTTTGACAAAGGGCGTGATGTAGTCGAGCACTTCCGAGGCGAGCCGGCCGGCTGTGCGCATGCCCTCGATCTCGGCGCCGGTTTTGATGGTGACAGTCATGTAAGGGCTAAATTCGGGCGTTAAAGCGGCATTCTAGCGCGCTCGCCACATGCTGTTACAACCCTGGTCCAAGTATGGCCAAGCGGGAGGCGCCCACGATCCGTCACGGCATAGGCGCGCATCGGGGGGGCTCCACCTTGAAATTAAAGCCTGATCGAATTAGAATTGCCGGCTGTCCGAAATGGTTCGGACAAATTCGCACACCTGTCATTAAAGGGTGGCGGCGCGTCGGACACACCCACGCGCGGCTGCTGACGGGTGGAGGCTCAACCCTTTAGGAGACTTTCATGTCTGTCACCATGCGTCAAATGCTGGAAGCCGGTGTCCACTTCGGCCACCAGACCCGCTTCTGGAACCCCAAGATGGCCCCGTTCATTTTCGGCCATCGCAACAAGATTCATATCGTCAACCTGGAAAAGTCGCTGCCGCTGTTCCTGGACGCGCAGAAATTCGTCCGCCAGCTCGCCGCCAACAAGGGTAACGTGCTGTTCGTCGGAACCAAGCGCGCCGCGCGTGACATCGTGCGCGAAGAAGCGCAGCGTGCCGGCATGCCCTACGTCGACAACCGCTGGCTGGGCGGCATGCTGACGAACTTCAAGACGGTCAAGCAGTCGATCAAGCGCCTGAACGACCTGGAGGCTTCGCTGGCCGAACCGGGCCGCCTGTCGAAGAAGGAAACCCTCACCGTGCAGCGCGAAGTCGACAAGCTGAACCGCAGCCTGGGCGGCATCCGCGAAATGGGCGGCCTGCCCGACGCGCTGTTCATCATCGACGTCGGCTACCAGAAGGGCGCCGTGGTCGAGGCCAAGAAACTGGGCATCCCGGTGATCGGCGTGGTCGACACCAACAACAGCCCGGAAGGCGTGGATTACATCATCCCGGGCAACGATGACTCCGCCCGCGCGATTCGCCTGTACGCCCGTGGCATGGCCGATGCGGCGCTGGAAGGCCGTGCCCAGGTCATCAGCGAAATCACCGGCGGTGAAGAGTTCGTCGAGGTGGAAGAAGACGCTGCGCCTGCTGCCGAATAAGCGCGACGCAAGCAATATCGCCGGGACCGGGTTCCGGCGAGCGGGTTTTGAGGAGGGGCGTCTGCCCCTCTTTCTGTATTGAAGAAACTGGATAGGAGTTCAAAATGGCAGAAATCACTGCAGGCATGGTCAAGGAACTGCGCGAAAAAACCGATGCGCCGATGATGGATTGCAAGAAGGCGCTGTCGGAAGCTGGCGGCGACATGCAGAAGGCGGAAGAAATCCTGCGCGTGCGCTTCGGCAACAAGGCCGCCAAGAGCGCCGGCCGCGTGGCAGCCGAAGGCGTGGTCGCCATCGCCATCAGCGCCGACGGCAAGTCGGCCGCCATGGTGGAAGTCAACTGCGAAACCGACTTCGTGGCGAAGAACGACGATTTCCTGTCACTCTCCAAGGCGCTGGCCGAGATGGTGCTGAACCAGAAGCCGGCCGACGTCGCCGCGCTGTCCGCGCTCCCCTACAAGGGCACCACGGTGGAAGCCTTCCGCACCGAGCTGGTCGGCAAGATCGGCGAGAACATGTCGGTGCGCCGCTTCGCGCGCCTGGATGGCCAGGGCAAGTTCGC
>CAMTWC010000081.1:0-11469 GCA_947085345.1 uncultured Gammaproteobacteria bacterium
AACTCATCAAGGCCAACGCCCGTGGGTTTCGCAACTTCACCAACTATCGAGCACGAATTCTGTTTCATTGTGGCAAGCTGGATATGCGCTTAGTCTGATGAGAAATCACAGTGAATTCGACGATGAACCAGAATTAATATTTTTGCCCGTCTCCGCTGCCACAGACGGCCAACCCACCCCTGCCGCCCATGCTGACACGACTTTTCCCCTTCCTGCACTGGTTCCCGCTGCAACGCGACACCCTGCGCGCCGACATCATTGCAGGCATCACCGTCGCGATGATTCTGGTGCCGCAAAGCATGGCGTACGCCACGCTAGCCGGGCTGCCTGTCGTATATGGCCTGTATGCCTCGTTCCTGCCGGTCATCGTGGCATCGATGTGGGGCGCATCGCGCTTCCTGCACACGGGCCCGGTCGCGCTGCTGTCGCTGATGTCGGCCGCTGCCATCGAACCCCTGGCCAGCCGCGGCAGCGAGGAATTCATCCAGTTATCCCTGCTGCTGGCGCTGATGGTGGGCGTATTGCGGCTGGCGCTGGGCCTGTTCCGCATGGGGGTGCTGATCAATCTGGCCTCCCACCCGGTCATTCTGGGATTCACCAACGCGGCGGCGCTGATTATCGGTTTGTCGCTGGTGAACAGCTTTATCAACGTACCGATGCCGCGCTCGGACACCTTCCTGTTCGACTTGTGGCAGGTCGCCCAGCAATTGCCGATCGCGCACTGGCCGACTATCGCGTTCGGCGTCAGTACGCTCATCCTGCTGTCGCTGCTGAAGCGCTTTTTCCCCAGGCTGCCCGGCGTGTTGATCGTGGTAGTGATCGGCACGCTGGTGAGCGCTGCCGTCGGTTTCGAGAAGACCGCGCAGGTAACGCTGGATCAAATCGAGGCCCCTGCGGCACGCGCCGCCTTCGAGAAACTCGCCGCCACCGAAGCCGCGCTCAAGCAGGTGAAAAAAGCGCAAGCCGAGAACAATCTAAAATTGAAGACGATCAGCAAAACCGATCAGCAGGATTACAGCCTTGAAGCCGAAACGCTACGGCTGCTGGGGCAGGAAAAAAGCCTCAAGAAAAGCCTCTACGGCCAGCGCGTGGCCGCCTACCAGTTTGCACTGATACCGGTGCACTCGGACGGCGGCCGCATCGTGTACCGCGCCGCAACAGACGCGAGCCCGCTCGAGCCCGCCTGGCGACTGACCGGCTTCAAGGACGGCAAGCTCAAACTCGCCAGCGGCGGCCAGGTGGTCGGCAACATCCCCGCCGGTCTTCCCAGCTTCACCCTGCCGTCACTCGATTTCGGCGTGATGTCCAGCCTGTTTGCCACTGCCTTCATCATGGCCATGATCGGTTTCATGGAAGCCACCTCGATTTCACGCGCCCTGGCAGCCAAGACGCGGGAAAAGCTCGACCCCAACCAGGAACTGATCGGTCAGGGCTTGGCCAACATCGTCGGCAGCTTTTTCCAGTCCTATGTGGTGAGCGGCTCGTTTTCGCGCTCGGCGGTGGCGGCCCGAGTGGGCGCGCGTTCCGGGTTTTACGCCATCGTCAGCGCGCTGGGCGTGCTGCTGGTGATGCTGTTTTTCACCGGCTATCTGTATCACCTGCCGCAACCGGTGCTCGCCGCCATCGTCATGAGCGCGGTGTTCGGCCTGCTCGATTTCAAGTCCATGCTGCACGCCTGGAACGTCCGGCGCGCCGACGGCGTGGTCGGGTTCATCACTTTCGCCGCCACGCTGATCATGGCGCCGCAACTGGCCGACGGCGTACTGGTCGGCGTGGTACTCACCATTCTGCTGTTCCTGGCCAGCACCATGAGCCCGCGCAGCGAAGTCATGGGGCGCACTGCGGATGGCGTGCTGGCGGGTGCGGCCAGCCACGATCTGGCGCCGATCAGCGAGAACTACGTGGTGCTGCGTTTCGATGCGTCGCTGGTATTCATTAACGCCGCCTATTTTGAACAAGCCGTACTCAAGGCCTTGAGCCAATTTCCCCAAGCCCGCGCGCTGCTCGTCCTTGGCCACAGCATCAACCGTATCGACGCCACCGGCGAAGAAAAACTACGCGCCCTGGCGCGCGACCTGAAGGCGGCCGATGTCACCCTCATGCTGGCCGGCCTGAAGAAGCCCGTGCGCGAGGCACTCGATCGCGCGGGTCTCGACAAAGTAATCGGGGCGGACAATTTCTTTGCCAGCAAGGATATCGCGCTGCGAGCGCTGGAGGCGCGGTTCGTGCCCGGCGCAGCGAAACCCGCCGCTTAAATGTCGTGCTGTTCATCGTGCCACCAGTCGACACAGGCTGGCGGTGGCGGCGCAGCCTTGAATTCGAAGTGCATACCGCATAGCGTCATCAGCAACCTTCCCATCATCTAGCCCAGCAGCACAAGTCTTCCGCCCGGTACTGCCGCTGGAATTTACATCCGCACACAATCAATACAACGATGTCTTGAATTATAATTAGATTTGTTTCTTATAATCATTAAATGGTTATTCAATGATTGCCCTGCTGGAGGCACATCGCGCAGGTTTGCTGCGCCGCAAACACTGGTTGCCGAACATCCTGTCTGGCGCCATTGTCGGTGTGGTGGCGCTGCCGCTGGCGATGGCCTTTGCCATCGCCAGCGGCGCCAAGCCCGAACAAGGGCTTTACACCGCCATCGTGGCGGGGCTGCTGGTCTCGATTCTGGGCGGCACCCGTCTGCAGGTCGCCGGGCCGACCGGTGCTTTCATTGTCATCCTCGCCGGAGTGACCGCCGAACACGGCATTGCAGGATTGCAACTGGCCACCCTGATGGCCGGGCTGATCCTGCTGCTACTGGGCATGGCACGGCTTGGCACCATCATCAAATACATTCCAGACCCGGTGATTGTCGGTTTCACGGCTGGCATCGCAGTCATCATCTGGGTCAGCCAGTGGAAGGATTTCTTTGGCCTGCCCGCCGTTTCCGGTGCGCATTTCCATGAAAAAGTCTGGCATTTGCTGGAAGTGCTGCCCAATCTGCACCTCATGACCACTGGCCTGGCTGTGCTGTCGCTGCTATTGGTGCTGTACACCGCGAAGATTCCGGGATTGAGACGGGTGCCGGGTCCGCTGGCCGCCCTGATCGTCGCCACCGTGGCGCAGTCCAGCCTGGATCTCCCCGGCGTAGCCACCATTGGGAGTGCCTTCGGCGGCATTCCTGCCGGGCTGCCGAGCCTGCACTTTCCTGAATTCACCGCGAATCAGGTTATTCAATTGATCGGGCCTGCGTTCACGATTGCCATGCTGGGCGCGATCGAGTCGCTGCTCTCCGCCGTGGTGGCCGACGGCATGGCTGGAACGCGCCACGACTCCAACCAGGAGTTGATTGGGCAAGGCATTGCCAACATCGTCACACCGCTGTTTGGCGGGTTTGCCGCCACCGGCGCCATCGCACGCACGGCCACCAACATCCGCAACGGCGGCAGCAGCCCGCTTGCCGGCATCATCCACGCTGCAACCTTGGTGCTGGTCGTGCTGCTGCTCGCCCCGCTGGCCATCCACATTCCGCTTGCCGCGCTCGCCGCCATTCTGTTTGTGGTGGCGTGGAACATGAGCGAAGCCGGCCACTTCGTGCGCATGGTTCGCCGGGCCCCGCGCGCCGACGTGGTGATCCTGCTGGTGACCTTCAGCCTCACTGTATTTGCCGATCTGGTGGTGGCGGTCAATATCGGCGTCATCCTGGCTACCCTCCATTTTCTACGGAGAATGGCTGCCAGCGTGGACGTCGCGCTGTTGGACGAAAACGAACTTCATCGTGAATACGCCCACCTCGGCTTTAAAACGCTGCCGCCGGGGGTCATGGTATACGCGGTGGAAGGGCCGTTTTTCTTCGGCGCGGTGGAAAACTTCGAGCGCGCACTCGCCAGCACGCATAACGATCCCCATCTGCTCATCCTGCGCCTGCGCCGCATGCCCTTCATCGACGCGACCGGTCTGCAGGCGCTGGAAGACGCCATACGCGGCCTTCACGGACGCGGCGTCGCGGTGGTGTTATGCGGCGCCAACGTCCGGGTGGAGCGCAAGTTGGCCAGGTCGGGCATTCTCGACCTGATCGGACAGACGCATTATTTCAGGGCCTGCGGCGAGGCCATCAGCCTGTGCCAGGGTCTGGTGAAAGGCCGGTCCGCTGCGCCTCAAGCGCAATCGCCGGAAAATGCGAGCGCGATGCCCAACGTCAGCCGCGAACACCTGAAACGCAACGCCGGCCACCCTGCCGGCGATCAAGAGCACTAAGCCGTCATTTCCCTGCCGGTTTGACCGGGTCGGCTGACGCGACGTATTGCACGCCATGTTGCGCCAGGTACTCCCGGATCATCTGGCGCACGACCTGCGATGGCGTTTGATCCTGCTCGGCGCATAGGCGCTCGAAGGCCTTTTTCTTGGCCGGGTCAATGAGAATCGTCAGACGTGCGGTTTTGCTTTCCATTGAATTACGAGCGGGGTTGTTCATCCGATTGTAACGGCAGGTACGGGTTGTTCACTACTCGTGGCGCGTGGCCACACCCGAACCGACGGCCGCGCGCCGCAACCGATCATGCACGGCTATCCACTCCGATCCTTCAGGCGGGCTTTCGATCAAAATCGCCCCCGCCCCCTGTGCGTCGGCCTCACGCAGCCGCGCATATAAATCGTGCCCATACGCGGCGGCCCCTTCCGGCAACCGCACCCACTGGCAACCGACGTTCGATACAGGTTCACGCCGTGCCAACACGACCACCGCCCCTGCTAATGCAAGTCTGGCAGCCTCGGCTTCAAGCCCGGGCGATGCCGCCAGGCGCAGCGGCGTGACGGGCGCATAGTGCGCCTCCAGGCTACCCGGTGCCTTGGGCGCCTCGGTGGAGGGCACCTCGTCCAGCGAGCCGATGATTCCTGCCAGCATGTCAACGGTCACCGCGCCCGGTCGCAGTATCTGAGGTCGGGTTCCACTCAGGTCGAGGATGGTCGATTCCAGTCCCACCGCACACGTGCCGCCCTCGATCACCGCCTCGATGCGGCCGTCCAGTTCGGACAGCACATGGTCGGCGCAGGTTGGGCTGATCCGCCCGAACCGATTGGCTGAAGGAGCCGCAATGCCGCCGCCCAATGCGTGCAGTATTGCCTGCGCGACGGCATGTCCGGGCACCCGCAGGCCGATGGTATCGAGTCCTCCACTGGCGGCCTCAGCCACGTCGCGAGCGCGCTTCAGGATCAAGGTAAGCGGGCCTGGCCAGAATTGCGCGGCCAACTCCCATGCTGTCTCGGGAATGTCGCGTGCCCAGCGGCTCATCTCGCTCGCCGATGCAATGTGAACAATAAGGGGATGATCAGCAGGGCGGCCCTTGGCGGCAAAAATGCTTGCGACGGCCCGATCATTGGCGGCATCCGCGCCCAGGCCATAGACCGTTTCAGTGGGGAAAGCGACCAGGCCGCCCGCTTTGAGGATTGTCGCCGCGCGCGCAATGTCATCGAGTGTGTCGCCACTCAGGCGTTGGGTCGTGCAATCGGGGCGCGTGTTCAATTTGGACTCGGATCGAGATCATCAGCATGCGATGTCAGCGTGGATGGACTTAGTCAGTTTATTCCGCATCCACCTGGCGAATCGCGCCGATAACTAGCCTTCAGTGATTTTGCGCGCTTGCAGGTTGATGTTGCCGATCGCACGGTAAGCCGCGCGCGCCGCCTCTTCGACTTCGGATTCCGACCCCATCATCGTCAGGCGTCCAAAGTTGCCGAAGGCCTTCACGTCCACCAGCGTGACGTGCGCGGCCTTTTCTGCCTCGTTGGCGGCGTAGATGATGTAGCCGGCGGGCTCGGTTTCAAGAATGAACATGCTCTTGCCAGGCAGAATCATCGAACCCTTGCGCAACTGGCGGTTGATCAGGGTAGCGTGGTCCGGGGTAATGCCACGGATGATCTCCTTCCACGCGATGCGGCACGGATGGCGAGCGTCCATCGTGGTATTGAGTTCTTTCAGGATCACGTCGCCCGCCTCGAGAATGTCGCTCTGGTTGCGATAGTGAATTTCCATCGAGCCGAACGCGCGTTCGACCACCTGCTCGCCGAGGCGCACGTTGGTGGCCTTGAGCGCGATGTCCGTCAGCCGGTGCACCGCCATGCCGGGCGCGACCTCGATCCACATGCAGGCATCGCCCGGAACCGGCAGAAAGCCTTGCGACGAGGTCGCCAGATACGACGCCAACTGCGGCTGCAGGGAGTCGATAAAAACAAAGGCACGAAGCGTGATGTGCATGGTCGGTCGGCGCAGCGGCGTCTGCCGTGCGGGCTAGCGCGTGAGGCCCATGTACAGCATCGGCAGTTTTTCCGGCAGCCGTTCGACGTGGTCGAGCACGGTGAAGTTCTTGGCACCGAAGATGCGCGCCACGTACTGGTCGGCATGGGGGTCGAGGCTCAGGGCATAGACGGTGATGCCGTCGCGCGCCAGTTCTTCCACCGCGCGCTTGGTGTCGAAGCGCAGGTACTGCGGGTCGCGCACGTCGTTGTCGGCGGGCTCGCCGTCGGTGATGATGAACAGAATCTTCTTGTTCTTCGGCTGCAGCTTGAGCTGCGCGCCAGCATGGCGCAGTGCGGCACCCATGCGCGTGGAATACGAGCCCTTCAGACCTGCGAGGCGCGCTTTCACCAGATCGTCGTAGGGCTTGTCGAAATCCTTGAAACGGTAGTAATGCACATCGTGGCGGCCATTGGAACAGAATCCGTGCAGCGCGAAGGGGTCGCCGATGCGGTCAAGCGCATCCGACAACAGCACCGTCGCGGCGCGGGTCAGATCCATCACGCTGTATTCCTGACCGCGCACCTTGTCGTTGGACGATTCCGACATGTCAAGCAGCACCATTACCGCCAGATCACGCAGGCTGCGCTTGTGGCGCATCATGATGCGAGTGTCGGGCTGTTGCCCCATGCGGATGTCGATCATCGCGCGAATGACGGCATTGATGTCGAGTTCGTCGCCGTCCTCCACCCGCCGGATGCGCTGCATGCCCTGCGGAATCATCGACTCGATGAGGAACTTCAGGCGCGAGATGACCGGCTTGTTGTCCTCGATTATTTTTTCGATGAGTTCGAGCTCGCCCAGCGGCGGGCGGCGCTCCAGCACCGTTGCCCAGCTCGGCCGTTCAAGCTGGATCTGGTAGTCCCACTCGTTGTAATGGTAGGGATCGGAGAGCGGCTCCCGGCCCTCCAGCTCATTGATGGTCTTGCCTTCCTGATCGAGATAGAACGGCGTTTCAAGCACCCACACTTCCTCGGCGTCGTCACCCGCATACTCGTTGTTGACCTCGTTCACCATCTCCATGACGCTAACCTTCTTGCGCACCTGATTGGGCTGCCAGGTCGCCTCCAGCGCGGCGTCGAGGTCATATTCCTCCGACTCCCATACGGTGCGGTTGTCATCGCGGTAAATCGCGCGCAGCACGTCGGTGCGCGGATTGTATTCCGGCAGCGGAATCTGCCCCAGGGTGTGCGCCAGGGCCACGCCGATGTTCCAGCTAGCCTGGTTGCTGGAGAGATCGGGCTCGGCGCGGAACAGTGCCACTCCCTCCCGCACCCACGGATGCGGATCGGCTGACTCCGGTTCGAGCAGCGCGCGCGCCAGCCGGTTGAGCAGGTCGCCGACGCTTGTCGGCTCACGGGTGTCGAGCGGCGGATGCAGCGCCAGCCAGGCGGCACGCATGCCGGGGAAGGTGCGGCAGGCGAGTTCTTCGACACGCGCGTCCTCGATCGTCTCGATGATCGCCATCTGCGTGGTGTTCAGCATCTGCATCGACAGCGGCGCGCCGGTATGCACCAGATGCGCCGCGCAGTGATTGGCCGCGGCCCGGTAGATCTCGACGCCCGACACAATGTCTTCGGGCGGCGTGTCGTCGCCAAGCGGTTTGTAATCGTCAAACGCGTCGGCGATATAAATGACAAAACGCTCGATATAGGGCTTGAGACCTTCGCGGCTTTCGTAGTCGCCGGAAGTCGGGCGCAGGAAAAAATCGCGCCCCCACATGGCACGCAAATAGATATTGAGCCGCCGCTGCACATCGACGAACAGCGTTCCCTTGCGCTGTTGTTGCAACACGCCCAGCGCGTCCGGGGTGCTCAACGAAAAATAACCGACCTGCCCTTCGAAATCGGTCTTGTAGGCCTGCGCGCCCCATTGCACCCAGCGGCGCAAGCCACCCAGGGTGAGCTGGGACAACAGCCGGTCGAGGTTCTCCAGCATCGGGCGCAGGCCACGCGGCGCTTGCGCGAGCATGATCTCCAGCACATTGAGGTAGGCGCGAAACAGGTTTTCGTCCCCCAGGCGCTGGGCAGCGAGCGGCGCGGTCCCGACGATCAGCGTCAGAACATGTCCCGATGTCTTGGATGCCATGCCCAGCAGGAAGTTGACCATGTCGGGCAGCACTTCCTCGCCGATGGCGCGGCTGACTTCCGGCATTTCCTGGATGTAGGTGACGACGAGTTCCTCACCGCGACCCAGGTTGTGCAGCGCGACCGCGCCCTTCAGATAGTTGTCCAGCCCGCGCGAGGAAAACACCCGCGCGGCCTCGTTCCACGAGGCGCGCAGCACTTCCTGTGCGTCATGCGGCAGGTCCTCAAGAACCTCCTGGTACTCTTCGAGATGGATAGCCATTCAGGAATCAGGAATCAGGAATCAGAACTGCCTGGCGGCAGTCTGAAATACGATCTCACCCCCTCCTCTCAGAAGTAGGTGGTGACCGCCGAATCCAGCGCATCGCGCATGTCGGGATCGTCGGTGATGGGACGTACTAGCGCAACACGGCAGGCGGCGAGCGGGGCCACGCCCTTGGCGATCAGCGAGCCTGCATAAATCAGCATCCGCGTCGACAGGCCTTCGTCAAGGCCGTGTCCCTTGAGGTTGCGCGCGCGCTCGCCGATGTGGACCAATTTTTTAGCCACTTCATGCGTCACACCGGATTCGTGCGCAACGATTTCGGCTTCGATTTCGTGTTCAGGATAATTGAAATCCAGGCCACCAAAACGCTGTTTGGTCGACTGCTTCAAGTCCTTCATCAGCGACTGATAGCCGGGGTTGTACGAAATCACAATCTGGAAATCGGGGTGAGCCTCGATGAGCTCGCCCTTCTTTTCCAGCGGCAGCATGCGGCGCGCGTCGGTCAGCGGGTGGATTACCACGGTGGTGTCCTGGCGCGCTTCGACCACTTCGTCGAGATAGCAGATCGCGCCATGACGCGCGGCGACCGCCAGCGGGCCATCCTGCCAGCGGGTTCCATTGGCATCCAGCAGGAAGCGGCCAACCAGGTCGGACGCGGTCATGTCTTCGTTACAGGCCACGGTGATCAGCGGCTTTTGCAGCTTCCACGCCATGTATTCGACAAAGCGGGTCTTGCCGCAGCCGGTGGGCCCTTTCAGCATCATCGGCATCCGCACCGAATAGGCGGCTTCATACAGTTCGACCTCGTCGGCAACCGTACGATAGTAAGGCTCGTTACGCACCATGTAGGGCGCGAGCAGGTCGGTTAGCGGAGCAGTCGAGGCCGGGCGCGTCATGGCCTCCTGCTGCTGCGGCTGGGTGGCACGCGCCATCGCTTCCTGACGCGGGGAATACGTGCGGAAAAAGGGATCGTTACGCATGACGGATTACCTGCAATGAATGAATTCAGTCCGGCCAGACACGGTCCGGAAACAACGCGCCGCCGGTATCGGCAACGCCCGATGATATCGACTTGGCAACCGCCGGCTTGGCGGCGACCGGCTTCGGCACAGCCGCTTTTGGCACAGCCGCTTTGGGTGCCGCCGGCTTCGGTACGGCCTTTTTCGGTGCGGCGGGTTTCGCCGCGTGCTTGCCGGCAGCGGGTTTCGCTGCAGGCTGCTGGGCCGCCTTGGCCTGACGTACGCTGGCGGACAGTTTGTCTTTTAAGTTAGTCATGATGCGATCACCTCATTAATGATGGCTTCGATTTCAGCCGCTGCAAGGGCGCCCCGGCTGCCCAACTGATAGACCGAAACGCCTTCAAGCGCTGCGCTGCGATATATGGCGCGGCGGCGAATGCCTGTTTCAAGCACCGGAATGCCAAATTCGGCGATTGCATCGTGCATTGCCGCGGACAGCGCACTGTTGGGCTCCAGTTGATTCAGCACCAGAAAGGCCTGCAAGCGCTTGTTGGTTTTTCTAGCCTCGTCGATCTCTCCCGGCAGTCTGAGACTGGCCCACAAATCGATCGGCGACGGCAGCACCGGAATCAACGCCACATCACACGCGCGCAGCGCCTGCAGCGAGGCATGGCTTTCAAGCGAGGGCGGACAATCCAGCACCAGGTGGCGATAGGCCTTGTAGTTCTGGTGCAGGGTCTTGGCGTCCCACCTGCCGTTGATCTGCTTGACCGTGGCGGGGAACGGCGCATTCCCCAGACTCGCCCATTGCCGCGACGAGGCCTGGGGGTCGAGATCCAGCACCAGGGTCTCGGCGCGCCTGGCCAGACCGGCAGCCAGATTCATCGACAACGTGGTTTTACCGGCGCCGCCTTTCTGGTTGATGACTGCGATGATATGGGTCGCCATGCTTAGGGCTCGTTAATCAATAAATTGGGCAAACGCTGGGGTCGATTTGGGTGCAGGCCAAGGCGCAAGACGCGCGAGGGTTGCTTCGTATTCGGGCGTCTGCGGCGTTGCGAGCCTTGCGAAGGGAACAACCCTTCGCTGCGCCTCGCGCCTTGCATCCATCCCGAATACGAAGCAACGTTTGCCCAATTTCATTAACGAGCCCTTAGCCTTCCGGTCGTGAATACTGCGCATTGATGCGCGCGGCGAGACTTAGCTCGGCTTCGCCCAGTTCACCGCTTTCGCCCGACTCCAGCGTGATGTTCACGTAGGTGCTGGCGAAGTTGATGTTCTGCGGATGCAGGCCGGCCTCCTCGGCGAGCGCCGACACCGCGTCAAGAAAGCTGCGCGTTTCACTGTAGCGCTCGAAGTTGAAGCGCCTGAACAGGGTGGGCGGTTTGCCACGCGTCTCCCACCCTGCCGGGATATCAGCCATGCCGGGCACGCTCGGCCGCCATGCCGTCGATCTCGCGCACGTGCGCCAGCTCCTCGGCAAGAATGCCTTCCAGCAAGGACGCGCTATCGGCGTCACGCATCCGGCGCGCGTGCGCCAGCGCTTCCTCGTACAGGCGCACCGCATCGACCTCCAGTAAACGATCGGCCTTCAGCAGATCATCCACATCCCGGCCCAGCCGCGCCGGCGGCAGGTTGCCGGCCGACGGCGCCACGCCCATCAGGATCAAGCGTTCCATCAGTTGCTCGGCGTGCTGCAACTCCTCCACCGCTTCACGGCGCAGGTGCGCCGACAGTTCGTGGTTGCCCCACAGGCGCGCCAGCACGCTTTGCGCCAGATATTGCTGAACCGCACTCATCTCGTGCGTCAGCGCGCGCGCCAGCCAGCCAGATCGGAAGAGCACACGTCTGAACTCCAGTCACCCGACAGACTAT
>CAMTWC010000082.1:0-9897 GCA_947085345.1 uncultured Gammaproteobacteria bacterium
AGCGCGATCCAACTCATCAAGGCCAACGCCCGTGGGTTTCGCAACTTCACCAACTATCGAGCACGAATTCTGTTTCATTGTGGCAAGCTGGATATGCGCTTAGTCTGATGAGAAATCACAGTGAATTCGACGATGAACCAATATCGTTAAACGGTCCGAAACAGACGGGACAACCATGATCAAAAAAGCCCTCATCACCGGCGTCACCGGCCAGGACGGAGCCTACCTGGCAGAATTCCTGCTGGGCAAAGGCTACGAAGTCCACGGCATCAAGCGCCGCACCTCGTTGTTCAACACCGACCGCATCGACCATCTGTACCAGGATCCGCACGAGCAGGGCCGCCGCTTCATCCTGCATCACGGCGACTTGACCGACAGCTCCAGCCTCATCCGCATCATCCAGCAAGTGCAGCCCGAGGAAATCTACAACCTCGCCGCGCAAAGCCACGTCGCGGTGAGCTTCGAGGAGCCCGAATACACCGCCAACTCCGACGCCCTCGGCGCCCTGCGCATCCTCGAAGCCATCCGCATCCTCGGCCTCGAACGTAAAACCCGCTTCTATCAGGCATCCACCAGCGAACTCTTCGGCCTGGTGCAGGAAACCCCGCAGAAGGAAACCACCCCCTTCTATCCCAGGAGCCCCTACGCCGTCGCCAAGCTCTATGCGTACTGGATCACCGTCAACTACCGCGAGGCCTATGGCATGTATGCCTGCAACGGCATCCTGTTCAACCACGAGTCCCCCGTGCGCGGCGAGACCTTCGTCACCCGCAAGATCACCCGCGCGCTGGCGCGCATCAAGCTCGGGCTGCAGGACTGCCTGTTCCTCGGCAACATGGACGCCAAACGCGACTGGGGTCATGCGAAAGACTATGTCGAAATGCAGTGGCTGATGCTGCAGCAGGAAACGCCCGAAGACTTCGTCATCGCCACCGGCGTCCAGTACTCGGTCAGGGACTTCGTCAACGCCGCCGCCAGGGAGTTGGGCATGGCCATACGCTGGGAAGGGCAGGGCGTCGACGAGAAGGGTTATGACGCCCACGGCAAGTGCATCGTCGCGGTCGACCCGCGCTACTTCCGGCCCACCGAAGTCGAAACCTTGCTGGGCGATCCCAGCAAGGCCAGGCAGAAACTGGGCTGGACGCCGAGAATCACGTTCGACGAACTGGTCGCCGAAATGGTGCGCGAAGACCTCAAGGCCGCCGAGCGCGACGAACTGGTGAAGAAGCATGGCTACAAGGCCATGGACTATCACGAGTGATGTGATGGAACATAACGCAAAAATCTACGTTGCCGGCCACCGCGGCCTGGTGGGCTCGGCGCTGATGCGCACCCTGCGCGAAAAAGGCTACACGAATCTCCTCACCCGCACCCACGCCGAACTGGACCTCACCTGCCAGGCCGCCGTCGAAGCCTTCTTCGACGAGGAGAAGCCCGACTACGTATTTCTCGCCGCGGCCAAGGTCGGCGGCATCCACGCCAACAACGAATACCCGGCCGAATTCATCCGCGACAACCTCGCCATCCAGACCAACGTCATCTACGCGGCCTGGCAGAACAAGGTCAAGCGCCTGCTGTTCCTCGGCTCAAGCTGCATCTATCCCAAGCTCGCGCCGCAGCCGATGAAGGAAGAACACCTGCTCACCGGTCCGCTGGAGCCCACCAACCGGCCCTATGCGCTGGCCAAGATCGCCGGCATCGAAATGTGCTGGAGCTACAACCGGCAGTACGGCACGCAATACCTGGCGGTGATGCCCACCAACCTCTACGGCCCCGGCGACAACTACCACCCGGAGAATTCCCACGTCATCCCGGCGCTGATCCGCAAGTTCCACGAGGCCAAGGTCAACCAGTCCCCGACCGTCAGCGTCTGGGGAACCGGCACCCCGCGCCGCGAATTCCTGTACAGCGAGGACATGGCCGACGCCTGCGTGTATCTCATGAACCTGCCGGACGCGCAGTTCGTCCCGCTGCTGGGTCAGGATCGCAACGATGGCCTGGCACCGTTGGTGAACATCGGCGTCGGCCACGATCTCACCATTCGCGAACTGGCCGAAACGGTGAAGAATGTGGTGGGCTATCAAGGAGCGATCGAGTTCGACACCAGCAAGCCCGATGGAACCCCAAGGAAATTGATGGACGTGGGGCGGCTGAATGCCATGGGATGGCGCGCCAGCACCCCCATGGAGCGCGGGCTGGCTGCGGCGTATTCGGATTTCATCGCCGGCAAGGGATGAACGGCTTGTGCCTGTTTTCCCGGAACCCGCCTGATCTGCGGGCCTGCCAGAGGAGATCGAAGTGAAGGTACTGTTGACGGGCGGGGCAGGCTATATCGGCTCGCATACCGCAGTGGAATGCCTGGCCGCGGGGCACGCAGTCGTGGTGTTCGACAACCTGTCGAACAGCAGCGTGAAATCGCTCGACCGGGTGTCGCAGATTGCGGGCAGACCGGTGGACTTCGTTGAGGGCGACATTCGCGACCGCGCTGCGCTGCGTACGCTGTTTGCCAATCATGCCATCGACGCGGTGGTGCATTTCGCCGGCTTGAAGGCGGTAGGTGAGTCGGTAGACAAGCCGCTCCTGTATTACGACAACAACATCGGCGGCAGCATCGCGCTGTTCGAGGAAATGGCCGCGGCCGGGGTGAAATCGGTGGTGTTCTCGTCGTCTGCCACGGTGTACGGTGATCCGGTGACGGTGCCGATCACCGAGGGCTTCCCGCTGTCGGCGACCAATCCCTATGGCCGCTCCAAGCTCTTCATCGAGGACATGCTGCGCGACCTCGCCCATTCGGACGGCGGTTGGAGCATCGCGCTGCTGCGCTATTTCAATCCGGTGGGGGCGCACGAATCGGGGCTGATCGGCGAAGACCCGCGCGGCATTCCCAACAACCTGATGCCCTATGTGGCGCAGGTGGCGGTGGGGCGTCGCCCGCACCTCAACGTGTTCGGCGGCGACTATCCGACGCCCGACGGCACCGGCGTGCGCGACTACATCCACGTGGTCGACCTGGCGCGCGGTCATGTGGCGGCGTTGAACAAGCTGCAGCAGCCGGGTGGGGTGCAGACATGGAACCTCGGCACCGGGCGGGGAGTGAGCGTGCTCGACATGGTGCGTGCATTCGAGGCGGCCAGTGGGCGCAAGGTGCCGTACCAGATCGTGGCGCGGCGCGCCGGCGATGTGGCGCAATGCTGGGCCGATCCGTCGCGCGCTGCGCAGGAATTGGGCTGGCGTGCGGAATACGACCTGCCGCGCATGTGCGCTGACACCTGGCGCTGGCAGCAGGGCAATCCGGACGGATACGCTTAGGTATCGAAAGTCCGGCTACCGGAAAATCAGCTGGAAGGCTCCCAGTGCTGCAGTTTCAGTTGCAGGCTTTGCTGCCCGTTGAATTCGTTGGGCATCAGCGCGTAGACGGCGCGGATGCGCTCCGGCAGCGGGTCGGGATGGAAGAAGCGCATGGCCTCGAACGATGTGCCTGCGCGCGCGAGTTTCAGCTTCAGGTGTTTTTCGGCGACGACGCGCTGCGCCAGGACGTCGAAGGTGGCGGTGAACAGCGGGGCGGGGAAGCCCTGTCCCCAGACCGCGTGGTCGATCTCGACGGCGAGTGCGTAACTGTGATCGGCGGCATCGAGTTCGCCGTCGGTTTCGATCACACCTTCCAGGTCGGCCGGGTCGATCAACTCGCGCACCACCGCCTCGAAGGCCTGGCTGAATTCGTCGTGGCGGCCGGCGGCAAGGCTGAGCCCGGCCGCCATGGCGTGGCCGCCGAATTTGAGGATGAGGCCGGGATGGCGTTTGTCGACCAGGTCGAGCGCGTCGCGCAGGTGCAGGCCGGGGATGGAGCGGCCGGAGCCCTTGAGCTCGCCGCTTTCGCTGCGTGCCAGCACGATGGTTGGGCGGTGGAACTTGTCTTTCAGCCGGGAGGCAAGGATGCCGATGACGCCGATGTGCCAGCCGGGCTGGTACGCGGTGAGGCTATGGCTGTCGGTGGGGCTGAAGCTGGCGAGGATGGCGAGCGCTTCTTCCAGCATGTCGGATTCGACGTCGCGCCGCGCCCGGTTGAGCGTGTCGAGTTGCTGCGCCAGTTGCTGGGCGGTGGCGGGGTCGTCGGCCAGCAGGCATTCGATGCCGAGCGCCATGTCGTCGATGCGGCCGGCGGCGTTGAGGCGCGGGCCGAGCATGAAGCCGAGATCGAACACGGTGGCGCGGGCGGGGTCGCGGCCGGCGGCGCGGAACAGCGCGTTGACGCCGGCGCTGGCTTTGCCTGCGCGCATGCGCGCCAAGCCGTTTTCGACCAGGGTGCGGTTGTTGGCGTCGAGCCTGACCACGTCGGCGACGGTGCCGAGCGCGACCAGATCGAGCAGGGCACGCAGATCGGGCTCGGACTGATCAGCATATGCCCCGCGCTGGCGCAGCTCGGCGCGCAGCGCCAGCAGCACGTAGAACATCACCCCCACCCCCGCCAGGTTCTTCGACGCGAAGCCGCAGCCGGGCTGGTTCGGGTTAACGATGCAGGCGGCGTCCGGCAAGGCGTCGCCGGGCAGGTGGTGATCGGTGACCAGCACCGGGATGCCGAGCGCGTTCGCCGCCGCCACGCCCTCGACCGCGGCGATGCCGTTGTCGACAGTGACCAGCAGGTCGGGCCGACGCTCGGCGGCGAGTTTCACAATGTCGGGGGTGAGGCCGTAGCCGTGTTCGAGCCGGTTGGGCACCAGATAGTCGACCCGCGCGCCGAGCAGGCGCAGGCCGCGCACGCCGACCGCGCAGGCGGTGGCGCCGTCGGCATCGTAGTCGGCGATGATGAGCAGGCGCTTGTTTGCCGCGATGGCGTCGGCCAGCAATGCGGCGGCGTGTTCGATGTGCAGCAGGCCGGCAGGCGACAGCAGTTGCGGCAGGCGGTGCGCGACCTGCTCAGGGTGGGTGACGCCGCGTGCAGCGTACAGCCTTGCCCAGGCGGGCGCGAGGCCGGCCAGTTCGAGGGCGGCCTGGGCGTCGGCGGGACACGTGCGGACAGTGATGACGGGCATGGCGCGATTGTAAAGTCAGAAGGACGTGGACCAGCGAATCAGGAATTCAGTATGGGGTGAATTGCCGATTCTGTCTGCCAATAACCCGGAGTAACATCACAATATGAGTCATTTGCTTCCTCTTTCCCGCGTTGCCAAGCTGGTCGCCAAGCCGCGCCATATGCTGCAGGAAATGATCCGCAACGGCACCTTGGCAACTTTCGACGGCATGGTCGAACTCGACGAGTTGCTGCGCGCGTTTCCCGAGGTGAAATGGGACGACGACGCCGAGTTTCGCCGGGTGACCGAAATCAAGGACCAGGCGTTTGCCAAACGGGTGCTGGAACGCGCGCTGCCTGGCAAGGAAGTGCTGGCGGCCCGCCTGACCGAGCTTGGGAACGATTACGCGGCAGCCAGGGCCTTGCTGCTGCATTATGGCAACGTGATGGCCTGGCTGGACGAGAAGATCGAAGAAATCGATGAAGACGCGAGCCCCGAGACGCACCACGCCTTGCACACGGTGCGCGCGTTTCTGCTGCGTAATCTGGCCGAGGTGCCGCAGGATGCCGCGCAGGCCCAGGCGGTGATTGCACAGGAAAGGATACTTAAAATCATGTCAGCCCACGTCACCATCCAGCCTAGTGGCCACGAGTTTTTTGTGGAAGGCAACGACACGCTGCTGGAAGCCGCACTGCGCAACGGCGTGTCGCTCAACTATGGCTGCAGCAATGGCAATTGCGGCGAGTGCAAGGCGCGCGTGTTGTCGGGCGAGGTGAAGAAAGTCCACGCCCATGACTATGTGTTGAAAGACGCCGAGAAGGAAGCCGGGGTCATCCTGCTGTGCGCCTACGCGCCGGTGAACGACGTGGTGATCGAGGCCAATGTGGCGGGGGCGCGGGACATCCCGGTGCAGAAGCTCACCGCCAAGGTGAAATCGGTTGAGGTGTTCAATCCGCAGATGGCCGCACTGCACCTTCTCGCGCCGCGCAGCCAGCGACTGCGTTACCTGGGCGGTCAGCGTATCGATGTGTCGATCGACGGGGTGAGCGGGCGGTATGCCATTGCCAGTTGTCCGTGCGAGGATCGCCACATCGAGGTGCAGGTCCCGCGCCGGCCCGGCGATGCGTTTTCCGAAGCCGTGTTCAGCCAGTTAAAAGCCAACGACGCGGTGGACGTGGAAGGGCCGTATGGCGAATTCGTGCTGGACGAGGATTCGCCGCGCCCGGTGATCTTCCTCGCCTTTGGCGTCGGCTTTGCGCCGATCAAGAGCCTGATCCAGCACGCCATGTCGCTGGAGCTCGCCGAATCGATGGACCTGCACTGGCTGGCCGATGCCGCCGGGCATTACCAGGACAATCTGTGCCGAGCGTGGACCGATGCGCTGGACAATTTCAACTACGTTCCGCATGCGCAGCCCAGTGATCTCGACAGCATGCTGGCAGCCATCGTGACCGATTATCCCGACCTGCACCGATTCGACGTGTATGCAGCCGGGAACGCGGCACAACTGGATCGGGCGAGGATGCATTTTGTAGGCCATGGCCTGGCCGAGGTGCGCTGGTTCGCTGGTGCGACGGACGCTTGAATGCTGCGGATCTGGTTCTATTTGTGGCCATTTCCGGTGACCCTGGTCGGCTTGCTGCTTGCACTCATTGCACGCAGCAGCGGAGGCGTGCTGCAGCGGGTAGGTGGCGTCCTGGAAGCCGCGGGGGGCTGGCCAGCTTGGGTGCTGCGGCGCGGTTTTCCTTTCAGCGGCGCGGTCGCGGCGATTACGCTGGGGCATGTGGTGGTGGGGGTGTCGCAGGATGCCCTGAGCGCAACGCGCGCCCATGAGCGCGCGCACGTCAGGCAGTTCGAGCGCTGGGGGGTACTGATGCTGGTTTTATATCCCCTGGCCGGGTTGATCGCCTGGGTACGTGTCGGCAACCCGTATCGCGACAACGTTTTCGAGTGCGAGGCGCGGGCAGAAGAGAAAAAGGGGCGGCGAGCTTGAGTGGCCAGGCTTGATCGAGGCTTACTCGACAGGGCGGTGGGATTCTTCGCCGGGTTCGCCGGTGTCGGGGTCGATCCAGTCCGAGATGCCTATTTCGTCTTCGGCTTCTTCCACGGTCTCGCCAGGTTCGTAGTCACTGTCGGCGTTGTATTCCATGTCCTGCACGGCTTCCAGCAGGCTGGCGAAGGGACCGTACTCTTCTCCGGTTTCGGCATCGATCCAGTAACAGCCATCAGGCCGCTCGATGATGCGGGTGTGATCGTAGTCAGGCGGGGTTTCAGGAATGGCGGGTTTCATTTCAATTCCTCCATACTTTAACTATAGGTAGTGAGGTCGGCTTGGGCAAGACCCTCGGGGTCGAACAGCACATGACCGCTGCCGTCGCTGAGGCCGAAGGTGTCGTGCGACACCCCGGATTCGACGTATTCCCAGCGGTCGCCGTTCTTGCGTTCAACGCGGTAGCGGTACCACAGGCAAGGCAGCCCGCTGACCGGACTGCCGCCCGGCGGCTGCTGGCCGCGCCCGACGAGTTCGATGTAGCCCTGCGGCACCGAGGCAACGCGCGAAGTCGGTGTGTCGGCCACGGTGCGATAGCGCTTGAGGTTGGCGTACCACGTCCAGAAGCTGGCCAGGCCGACCAGCGCGCTGGAAACATCAGCGATTGAAGAGCTGCTTCAGATCGATGTCTTTCTTCTCTTCGGCGGCAAACCGCAGCAGCGGAAACTGTCTGAAGCCGAACAGGCGCGCAACGACGGTGTCGGGGGACTGTTCGACGCGCACGTTGTTGACGTTGACCGAGTCGTTGTAGAACTCGCGGCGGTCGGCGATGGCATTCTCCAACCCGGTGATGCGTGCCTGCATCACCTTTTCCAGCGTCTCCTGCTCGAACTGCATGTACTGCTTGCAGGTCTCGATCAGCTTGGGCAGCTCGTCATGGCGCTGCTTGGGCAGGATGTCGATGTTCGACCACGCCTTGCCGACATTGTGTTTCAGCGTCACCAGCTGATTGAAGATAAACACGTCGAACACTGCGAACAGGGCGAGCACAATAAAGAAAACCACAAGGCCGGACATGTGCGCTCCAGATGATTGCGTTTCGAAAATAGCGGATAGCGGCCGTTTAACTTGAGTGCGTCGCCTTACATGCGGGCAGCGAGAATGGCAGCGATTTCGCTGTCTTCGAGCCGGACCGGATTGGTCTTCATGCTGCTGCCGCGGCTGTGGGCGACGATGCGCGGGATGTCGGCTGGCGTCACGCCGTAATGTGCCAGCGCCGGTAGCCTGAGTTCGCGCGTCCAGGCATCCAGCGTGTCGATCAGCACGGCGTGCGCGGAATCCCGGCCCAGTTGCCCCTGTTTGCTCAGCAGGCGGCCCACCTGCGCGTATTTTTCCAGCGCCGGATGGCCGGATTCGCGTGCGCGCAGGGTCTCGATATTGATACGTGTGGCCGTTGCCACCAGCGTGCCGCAGGCGACGCCATGCGGGATCGGGAAAAACGCCCCCAGCGGTGCGGCCAGTCCATGCACGGAGCCGAGCCCGACCTGCGCCAGCGTGATGCCCGACACCAGCGCCGCATACGCCATCCGCTCGCGTGCCGCAGCATTGCCAGCGTCGGCATACAGGGCCAGCAGGCCGTCACGCGCTGCCTTCATCCCGCCCCAGGCGAGCGAATCGGTCAGCGGCGCGGCGCGGCTAGACACATAGGATTCCAGCAACTGGGTGAAGGCATCCATGCCGTTGGCCGCGATCACGGCGGGCGGGCAGGTGGCCAGCAGGTCGGGATCGACCAGCGCGACCTCCGCCACCAGCTTCTCGTCGCGGAAAGACTTCTTAAATCCGTTCTCCCCCTGCACGCTCAACACCGCATTTTTGGTTGCTTCCGAACCGGTGCCCGCAGTGGTTGGCACGGCAATGAACGGTGTGGCCGGACCGGCGTAGGGCAGTTCCGGCCCCACGCCTTCCAGGTGATCCATCACCGAATTGCCGGGTTTGAGCAGGCCGGCAATCGCCTTGGCGGCATCCAGCGCACTGCCGCCACCAATGCCGATGACGACATCAACCGGTTCTGCGCGCAGGGCGCGCACCGCCTTATCCACCATCTGCGGCGACGGCTCACCTGGAATGGCGAGGTGCAGCCACGACATACCCTCTGCCTTCAGCCCGGTGGCCACGGCCGGCCAGAATGGTGAGGCTTTCAAGGAGCCCGCACCGGTCACCAGCAAGGCATGCGTCCCATATCCGCAGGCAATGCCGGGCAGTTTGGCGAGCGATCCCGAGCCGAACTCGATGCGCGGCAAGCGCGAAAGGGAGAAATCAGTGATGCGCACAGGCAGCTCTCGGATCAATGGTGACGCTGAATGGTAGCGAATCTGCCTGCGCCCTGTCTGCTTAATAAATAGGCAGGTGTGCCGGTCTGGCTGCGGCGGCCTTGGTGATCGCTGCCCCCTCCGCGCGCGAAATCGATTCCCCCAATCACATGAAAACATTGGAAATATTGCCCCGGGGGATGCAATGGCCTGTTTGATATGTCGGGTAAGTGTTGACGGGGTGCGGAACGCTTTGCTATAGTTCCGCTTCTCGATTGACGCGGTTCATTGCGACAGGCGCGGGGTGGAGCAGTCTGGCAGCTCGTCGGGCTCATAACCCGAAGGTCGTAGGTTCAAATCCTGCCCCCGCAACCATTTCGAAATAAGTGTTGACGTTTTATGTGAACTACGTAGAATGCGCACCTCTCGAAACGGCAACGCAACGAAAGCCAAGCAGTTAAGAGATTGATCTTTAACAATTTACAGCCGATAGGTGTGGGTGTTGTTGCGGTAGTTATTCCGGTTTTGGCCGGGGTAGCGGCTAGCATAAATGCTCACACTTTAATGAAGTAATTCATTTGAGTTGAGC
>CAMTWC010000083.1:0-10944 GCA_947085345.1 uncultured Gammaproteobacteria bacterium
ACAATCAGTCCAGCGGCAGAGCGATGCGCGCGATTACTGCGCCTGGCTGTCGCGCGAGACCGGCCAGCACTACCGTCTGCCCACCGAACTGGAATGGGAATATGCCTGCCGCGCCGGTGCCGCCACGGCTTACCCCCACGGCGACCGCATCGGTCCGGATGAGGCGGTCTACAACGTTGACAAGGACCTGGACCCGGCACACCCCAAAGGCCCACGCCCGCTGGCGAGCCGCTTTGCTCGGTGCGGCGCAAAGGAAGTCGGCGGGCTGCGCCCCAATCGCTGGGGACTGCGCGACATGGCGGGCAATGTGTGGGAATTCACCGCCAGCCCCTGGACGCCCGATCACGCCAGCCTGCCCGAGCGCCCGTTGCCCGGCAATCCGCAGGCCGTCGTCACCAAGGGCGGTTCCTGGTTCGACGGCCCCGAGGACTGCCGCGCCGCCGCGCGCCGCCGCCGGCTGGAAAACGAACTCGACATCAATCTGGGCTTTCGGGTGGTGCGCGAGTTGTAAAGCGCCGACCACCTGAACTGGAGTCGCCGGACTCTGCCGGGCGACGCGACCCTCGTTCCGGTTTAGAGCGCCAGTTCTTCCTTCGACTGCAGGATCGCCTGCGCCAGCCGCAAGCCGCTTTCCCACGCACGCTCGACGCCCACTCCAGCGATGCCGTCGCCGATCAGCGCAACCCGGTTTTCGCGATCGCCCAGCCAGAAACCTTCCGCCGCGGTTTCCGGATGGGCATACCGCCACAGGTGGGACGCTTCGATCTCGACCGGCCACGGCAGCCCGAGCAGGCCCATCAGGGCCGAGGCCGCGCGATTGCTGGCTTCCATTTCGCAGGCTTCGAGGTAGGTTTCGGCAAATTCATGGCTGCTGTGCACCGCCCACAGGCCGGGACCATTCGAGGTCTGGCGCACCGCCAGGTTCAGCAGATGATCGTCGAACTTGATGACGTCCGCCGCGGGGCCGCCTTCCCAGCGCATCAGGAACGACCAGATCGGGCGATAGCGCACCTCGCCCAGGCGCTCGCGCAGCAAGGGCAGCGCATCGAGCAGCGGCATGGCCTGCGGAGCGGGCACGCTGCAGATCACGCAGTCGAAATCACCCAGCACCCGGCCGTCTTCCAGGACGATGGTGCGCGGCTGCAGGGCCGTCACGCGCGACCCGGTGTGCAAGCGTGCATTGCCCATCACATGGCGCACCAGCTGCGACGGCTCGATGGTGGGCCGGTAATGGTTCTGCAGCTGCGCCTGCGCCCACGACAGGTTGGCGCGCCCTTGCCAGACGTCGCCGCGCACCGGGGCCAGCCAGCCCTGGCGCACCCAGTCGCGCAGCTGGCTGCGGAAGGGATCGCGCCTGGCCGAAATGAAAGGCGAGCCCAGCGTGGCCCAGCCCTGTTCCGTGCGCCTGGTCGACATGCGGCCGCCTGCGCCGCGGGCCTTGTCGAACACCTCCACGTCCCAGCCGGCTGCGGCGAGCGTTCCCGCGCAGCTGGCGCCGGCAATGCCCGCCCCAACGATGCCTGCCTTGAATGTTTTCATACCGGTCTACCCTCGTGAGCCTGTGGCAGCACGCGTTTTCTGAGCTACGTCCGCCTGATTCCAGATCGAACTCTATCAGCAAATTCTTAAATACCGACGCAAAAACCCTGCTCTGCCTGATGCCGTTCGCTCAACGCAGGTCCATCCGCATCGCCACATGCGGGATGCCGGCTTCTTCATATTCCGCGCCGATCGCGACGAAGCCGGCGCGTGCGTAAAAATCGGCTGCGTGCGTCTGGGCGCTGAGGCGCAGCATCGTGTGGCCGCGCATCCGCGCCGCCTCCACGGCTGCTGCCAGCAGGGCCCGGCCGACGCCGCGTCCGCGCCATTCCGGCAGCACCGCCATGCGGCCGATATGGCCGTCGGGCAACAGGCGGGCGCAGCCGATGGCCTGCCCTGCCCCGTCGAGCGCAAGCAGGTGCATCGCCCCGCCATCGTCGGCGTCCCATTCCAGCGCCTCGGACACGCCCTGCTCGTCGATGAACACCGCGCGGCGGATACAGGACAGCCGCGCCTGCTCGTGCGTCCAGTCGGTGACGAGAATGCTGAAGTCAGGCATGTTCGGCCTGCAGGCTGAAGCGATGTGCGGCGCGGCGGCCGCGGTCGGCGCGGATGCCGCGCAGCACCGCGAGGCCGGCGACGAACCAGGCGCCGGTGATCAGCAGCGCCAGGCGATGGTCGCCCGCGGTCAGCCAGCTGGCCACGCCATAGGTCAGCGGGCCGGCGATCGACGCCAGCTTCACCGCCAGCCCCCACAGGCCGAAAAATTCGGCCTGGTGGGCCGGCGGCGCCAGCAGCCCGACCATGGCGCGGCCCGCCGACTGCGAGGCGCCCATGCACAACCCGGCCAGATTGGCTGCCAGCCAGAACATGCCTTCGTCCGGCGCCGCCCAGGCCAGCAGCACCATCGCGATCCAGCCGGCGAGGGTCAGGGCGATCGCCCGCACGTGGCCGATGCGGTCCTGCACGTGGCCGAAGGCGAAGGCACCGAGCGCAGCGGTGATGTTGACCACAAGCACCAGCACAATGGTCCGCTGCGTGTCGAAGTGAAACACCTGGCTGGCATAGATTGCCGCCAGGGTGATGACCGCCTGGATGCCGGCCTGGTACAGCACGGTGCAGAGCAGAAAGCGCTTGAGGTCGGGCAGCTGGCTGAGATGGCCGAGGGTGTAGCGCACCTGCCGCCAGGCATTGCGCGGGGTGTGGTTGGGCTGCGGGGCGGCGCGCTCGCGCAGCATCAGGAGCGTGGGCAGGCTCGCCAGCAGGAAAATCGCGGCGGTGATCAGCATCGTCACCGGCACGAAATCGGCCGCGCCCTGCCCCCGGCCCTGCGCCCAGCCGATGTAGGCGAGGCTGGCGCCGAGCGACACCAGCCCGCCGACGTAGCCCAACGCCCAGCCCCAGCCCGAGACCCGGCCGAGCGCGCGCGGCCGTGCCAGTTCGGGCAGGAAGGCGGCGATGAGGTTTTCGCCGGTGCCGAAAAAATAGTTGGACAGCACCAACGCGAAAATCGCCAGCAGCAGCGCGCCGGGCGCGGCGAAATACAGCAGTGCGGTGAAGCCGACGCAGCCCAGCGTGGTCAGCCACAGCAGGCGTTTCTTGCTGGCGCGGGCATCGGCCCAGGCGCCGATCAGCGGCGCAGTCAGCATCACCAGCGCGTAGGACACGGAGAGCGCGAGCGTCCACGCGAAGGTCGCCCACGCCACGTTGCCGGCGACGACGCCCACGAAATAGGCGCTGAACACCGCGGTAATGACGACCGTGGTGTAGCCCGAGTTGGCGAAGTCGTACATCGCCCAGGCCCAGACCTCGCGGCGGCGCACGCCGGGCTGGAGGAGCCTATTCATGGGAACCTGAATTAGCCACTGCTCCACTCATCAGACAACCGTTCCGCCTGATCCAGCACCAGCCGAATCGCTTCTTCCTGCATGTCCGGCGGGTATTTGTAGCGGCGCAAAGTGATGCGCACAAGGTTGCGCAGCCGCGCGCGCACGCTCTCGCGCTTCTGCCAGTCCACCGTGGTGCTGTTGCGTAGCTTGTCGGTCAATTCGTGGGCGATTTTTTTCAGGATATCGTCGCCCAGCTCACGCACCGCGCTTTCGTTGTCTGCCAAGGCATCGTAGAAAGCGAGCTCCGATTCGTTGAGGCCCAGATTCTGACCGCGCCTGGCCGCCTCGCGGAACTCTTTGGCCATCTGGATCAGTTCTTCGATGACCTGAGCGCTTTCAATGGCCCGACTGCGATAACGGTTCAGAGCAGCCAGCAGGCGGTCGCTGAACTTTTTCTCCAGGATCACGTTGGTGCGACTGCGGGATTTGATTTCGTCATTGAGCAGCTTCTGCAGTAACTCCACGGCAAAGTTGCGCTGGGGCAAATTGCGCACCTCTTCCAGGAACGCATCGGAGAGAATGCTTATATCAGGGCGGCCGAGGCCGGCGAGTTTGAAGATATCCTCGACACCCTCTGCGACAACCGCGTTATCCAGAATCTGTTTGAGGACGGCGCTCTTTTTGTCCTCGGTGAGTTTCTTGTCGGTCTCCGTCGCCTTGGCGATCACGCTCTTGATGGCCTGGAAGAAGGCGATTTCTTCGCGCAGTTCCATCGCCTCGTCCAGCGTGCCGCAGAGCGAGAAGGCCTTGGTGATCGCCAATACCACGTCGAACCAGCGCTTTTTGCCGTCGTCCAGACCCAACACGAAGTTGGCGGCAGGCAGCAACAGTCCGGTGGCCTGGGTGCGATAGGCAGAGTAATCAAAGCCATGCAATAGCCCGCGCGCAACATCCATCAGTTCCTTGAGCTTGGCCAGCGCTTCCGCCGAGTCGAGTGTCGGCTGGCCCTTGCCCCGGCTCTCGGTGTAGGTCTTCAGCGCCCGGCGCAGCTCGGCGGCGATGCCGATGTAGTCCACCACCAGCCCGCCTTCCTTGTCGCGGAACACACGGTTCACGCGGGCGATGGCCTGCATCAGGTTGTGGTCGCGCATCGGCTTGTCCACGTACATGGTGTGCAGGCACGGCACGTCAAAGCCGGTGAGCCACATGTCGCGCACGATCACCAGCTTGAGCGGGTCTTTCGGGTTCTTGAAGCGCTTTTCCAGTTGCTTCTTGGTGGTCGCGTTGTAGATGTGCGGCTGCAAGAGTTCTTTATCCGCGGCCGAGCCCGTCATCACGACCTTGATCGCGCCCTGGGCCGGGTCGGTGCTGTGCCATTCCGGCCGCAGCGCCACGATAGCGTTGTAGAGGTGGGCGCAGATCTCGCGGCTCATGGCCACGATCATGCCCTTACCATCTACAAACCCTATGCGCGCCTCGAAGTGCTGCACGATGTCGGCCGCCACTTGCTTGATGCGCGGCTCGGCGCCGACCAGCTTCTCCAGCGCGGCCCACTTGGTCTTGGCCGCCTCGCGCAGCGCAAGGCTCTCTTCATCCTCGAAGACTTCCTCGACCTGGTCGCTGAGCGCCTCGATCTCCGCCTGGTTGATGTCCAGCTTGGCCAGGCGGCTTTCGTAATAGATCGGCACCGTCGCGCCGTCGTCCACCGCATCCTGAATGTCGTAGATGCTGACGTAATCGCCGAACACCGCGCGGGTGTCCTTGTCGTCGGTCTCCACCGGCGTGCCGGTAAAGCCCACAAAGGTCGCATTGGGCAAGGCGTCGCGCAGGTGCTTGGCAAAGCCGTACTTGTATTTGCCCGTCTTCTTGTCCAGCACCGCGTTAAAGCCATACTGTGAGCGGTGCGCCTCGTCGGCGATGACCACGACGTTGGTCCGATCGGTCAGCCGCGGGAATTGGTCCTCGTCTTTTTCGGGCGAGAATTTTTGGACCGTCGTAAAAATGATGCCGCCGGATGGCCGCCCATTCAGCAGCGCGCGCAGCCGGTCGCGGTCTTCGGCCTGTTGCGGCGTTTCCTTTAACAAGGAACGCGCACCCGCAAAGGTCTGGAACAGTTGCCCGTCCAGATCGTTGCGGTCGGTCACGACGACTATCGTCGGGTTCTGCATCTCCATCTCCGGCTGTTGCATCAGCTTGCCGGTGAAGCACACCATGGAAATGCTCTTGCCCGAGCCCTGGGTGTGCCAGACGATGCCGCCCTTGCGCGAGCCGGGCACGACCCGCTTGCCGTAGGTGGCGCGCTCCTCCTCCGCCTTGTTCGCCGCAGCCTGCGGCTGCGTGGCCGCAATCACCGTGGCCCGCACCGCCTCGCGCACGGCGTGGAACTGGTGATAGCCGGCGATCTTCTTGATGATGCCGTCGTCGCCCTGCTCGAACAGAATGAAATAGCGCAGGTAGTCCAGCAGCAGCTCGGGCGCGAAGAAACCGCGCACCACTTTTTCCAACTCAAACTCCAGCAAGGGCCGGTCGTTCTCGTTGCGCAGGGTGCGCCACGGCATGAACCGCTCCCGGTCCGCCGTCAGCGAGCCCACGCGCGCGTGCAGGCCATCGGAAATCACCAGCGCCTCGTTGAACACAAACAGGTCGGTGATCTCGGCCTTATAGGTTTCCAGCTGATTGAATGCCGACCAGATATCCGCCTGCTCAGATGCCGTATTCTTGAGTTCGATCACCGCGATGGGAATGCCGTTGATGAAGCACACCAGATCGGGCCGGCGCGGCTGCTTGGTGCCTTGCACCGTGTACTGGTTCACCACCAGAAAGTGGTTCTGTTCCGGATGCTCGAAGTCGATCAGTCGCGCGCGGTCGCCGCGCTTCACCCCCTCGATATCCATCTCCACCGGCACGCCGTCGAGCAGCGTTTCGTGAAAACCGCGGTTACTTTGCACAAGCGAGGGCTCATGCAACTTGGCGACCCGGTGCAACACCTCTTCCAGCACCGCATCGGGCACATCCGGGTTCAGCCGGCGCAGCGCCTCGTGCAAGCGCCCTTGCAACAACACCTGCCGGTAATCGGTGCGCTCGGGCGTATCGCCGTCCGGGGCAATGTCCGGGCCGTGGCGGTATTCCCAGCCGGAGTCCTGGAACCAGGTCAGGGCGAGTTGTTCGAGATCGTCTTCAGTCATTTCACGTCCGCCGGGATTTGCGTCTAAATAAACAAGTCATTTAATATCAATTAGATAGTTTTTTTCGCTTGTCAGAGTTTGCGTCTCACGCATTAAGCAATCCCCATATTGTGTCTCATGTTTATTAATATGTGAGACATTATGGGATTAATAGTGCATGCGTGAGACTCAAATAATCCGCCGGCCCTCTGCAACATTCAGCAGTTCGCGAAAAGCATAAATCCCTGCTCTCCGCCCCCTCCCTTCACGTAGCGCATGAAGCAATCCATCCTCCCGGAGCATCGCAAGAATGCGGGCAGCCGTCGGTTTGGGTATCTCGGATTTTTCAGTGAAGTCGGGAGCCTTGAATATCGGACTCTGAAACAGAAAATCCACCGCCCGGATGGCATGCTGCGAATGGGTCAGGTCAACAACCCGGGTCTTGACCTGCTCATAGAGCGCGAGGATGGCTCTCGCCTTTTGTTCATTCTCGGCGGACTGTTCCACGATCCCCTCCAGGAAGAATGCACACCAGTCTGTCCATGCCCCATCCCGGGAAACGGCGCGCAGCCGCTCCTGATAGGTCTCACGATGCGCCTCCAGATAGCCGCTCATATAAAAATCGGGGCTGCTGAGAACTTTCTTCTTGTACAGGAATAACGGAATCAACATCCGCCCCAAGCGGCCATTGCCGTCCTTGAATGGATGCAGCGCCTCGAACTCCACATGCACGACAGCCAGTTGCACCAACGCATCCAGTTCGCCGTCTCCATTCATGTAGGCTTCCCAAGCATCCATTCCTGAACCAAGCTGCGCGGGTGCAATCGGCACAAAACTGGCCTCTTCAATACGACAGCCCTTAGGGCCGATCCAGTTCTGATCCGTGCGAAAACTCCCTGGCGTTTGTTCTTTTCCGCGCACACCCTGCATGAGCAGGAAGTGGGCCTGTCGAACCAGATGCTGGGATAGCGGGCGTTCCTTCAAGGCCTCCACGCAAGAGCGCAACGCAACCCGGTAGTTCAGAATCTCCTCGGCATCGTCGCGCTTGGGCTGGGTCACACCCTCCGGATCGCCGCCCGCTTCAAGTTCCAGTACCTCACCCATCGTGACATGGGTGCCCTCGATCTTGGACGACAGCACGGCTTCCTGCGTCGTCAGTGGCGATAACAGCACGGTTGCGTTTGGGATCGCCGACAGCAAGCCGTCGTAACGGGCAAGACCGGCGTTGGCCTTGCCGATCAGTGGAATCAACCGTTTCCAGTCCAGTTCCGCAGGCGGAAATTTGCCGAGGTGGTAATAAACCGGGTTCGTCATGTTTATTCTCTGCTGTCTCCGGGCTTCATCGTAGTGCCCAACAATCTATGGCGTTCGGGCGTGTCGCCGTCCGGGGCGATGTCCGGACCAAAGAGGTACTCCCAGCCGGAATCCTGGAACCAGGTCAGGGCGAGTTGTTCGAGGTCGTCGTCAGTGATCGCCATTATTTGTACTTAGCCACATTTTCTTGGCAGTGTTTTCTGACTTGATCAGCCCACGAGTCATACCAATACCACGCCTTTTGTACCTCCACCCCATACCCTTTCCCTGGTTTCTTGGCGTCCATTTGTTTCCATAAATCCGTATGACTCGCCATTGTGAACCGCTTGAATCCTTCCTTCTTCATCGATTCAACAATAGTCTTGGGCAGATATTTTGGGCGTTCCGTCTCTTTGATAACCGCGTAAGTTTTGTTTACATCCGCTGCGAGCGGCGAATCAGCCTTTACGAATTCGATGACCTCATCCGCTTGCCCTTTGTGGTTTGCCGTCTTCGCAACGAAGAGCACGCGATAAGCAAATCTTGGGCTATTAAACTCTTCATCAGTTAGCTGCCCTTCGAACCCTTGCACAAATGCCCTTATGTGAGCGGGCATCTTGTCTGGGCTTGGCAGTGCTGCGGCCTGATCTTGACTGATCGAGGAGAACTGCAAGCTGAAAGCCAAATGTTTGTCGATGCCGTGCTCTTCTCCGAAGAATTTCTTGGCGTAGTCGTTGTAGTTCAAACAACAAGCCTGAAACTTCGCGCTGAAAGTATTATCGAGACGAGAGGTCATCTGGTGTTCTACCTCATGCCTTATGCCAATCAAGAAACGCAGATTATTTGCTGCGTCGTAGTCAATTGGAGATTTCTTCTCATTAAGGCACCTCTCTAATTCCCAGTACTTGTATGCACCCGATTTTGTCTTGTCAAAATATCGCCTTTTGTTCTTCATTTCGAAGTAGCGATACTCGATTCTTTCTTTACGGTAATAGGCATGCAATAGATACGTCCACGCAATGTTCATCAGGACGATAAAAATCTCTGTCTTGAAGGTGATTAGTGGGCTATTGAAAATCTGCACAGCGGCCAGCGCCGCCTCGCGGGATTTCGTCACTAACTCAGTAGTGACAGAAAACATTCGGCGGACACGCGGTTTCGCAGCCATTATGCACACGCCTCGATATTGGAATCGGCTTCACTCACGCGCAATTCGCCGGAGAGAAGTTTGGGGAGAAGCGCGTCACGCACCACCGCAAGCGTGAAGCCTTCTCGTTGATTCGAAATCCATTTCGCGATTAAACATGACGTCGCTTGCTCAAAGACGTAGGCGACATTTTGTGGTGGCAGAATCAGCTGATGGTTGGCAACAAGCGATTTATTAAGATTTTGCTGTGCCGAACCAGAAGCCTTATCTGAGAGCTGGGCGATTGATCCCCTCGCGGTAAGAAATACAAAGCTTAGAAATTCGGGTTTTGGTATTAGCGCGCAACAGGCTTGGTTTGCCGTCATTTTTTCAGCCAGGAGACAAACCTGCCCAGCAGTTGCCCCGTACATGGCAACCACCGTCGTTCCAATTGGCCACAATTTGGCGCTACTTTCATTCAGTCCTGCCTCAGTAATTTTTTCTTTTGTGTCGAGGACGATTACATCGCGCACCTCGCCCGAGGTTAACCATGGAATAACACCGTTCCAATATTCCGCTACCGATCGACTTGGTGTTCCACCACTTTCGATTCGATCACAACAATCGCGGAAGTCACCAACTCGCCACCCCTCCGGAATCTCGCCGAGTTCGGAATCGACTAGGCGGTCGGGGAAGAGGGCGAGGAGGTCGGGGGTGAGGCCCAGGCGGTGGCAGATGGATTCGGGGGGTTCGCCGCTGGCTTTGGCGCGGACGGGGTCGAAGTCGACGAACCAGGACTTGAAGATCGCCCGCGCGATGGCCTCCAGCGTTTCGTTCATGCTGCGGTTCAGTTCTATCTTGTCGTCGAGGGTGCCGAGGATGTGGGCGATAGCGCGTTGCTCGGCCAACGGCGGCGTCGGAATGCCGACTGTTTTCAGATCTCTTAGATTTATTACTTGCTGAACCGAGCCGCGTGAATGTGCACTGAGCGCCTCTTGACCGAGACGCGAGCCCAAGTAGTACATGACAAACCTTGTATCCACATCTGGGCGCAGGCGTATTAGCGCCGCTTGCCGCGCGATGTTTGCACCCCGCAGTGACTTGGGGACGATCGCAACCTGTCCAGGGTTTCCTACCAGTGACATTACGATCTCGCCGCCGCGAAGAAGCGTCCGCTTGTATTGTGTAGAGACCGCTTCCGATATGGTGCGAAGCTGCCCGGCTAGAACGCGCCCGCCAGCAATGTCGCCACCCCGGATGAACAACACACCCTCAGGATCTTCATCGCCAGGTTTTACGACACCGTAAGTCACAGGCGTATCCGGGTCGGTTAGATCAGATAGTGGCGTCTTCGGCCACTCACCCGCCATAACCCAACCTCGCCAAATTCTCACGAATCACTGCTTCCAGCCGGGCGCTCTCGCCGAACTGCTCGTTCAACTGTGCCGTGAGCCGCGCCATCTTGTCCTCGAACAGTTCGCCGTCGGCTTCCTGCTCCGCCGCGCCGACATAGCGGCCGGGGGTGAGCACGTAGTCGTGCTTTTTGATGTCTTCGAGCTTGGCCGCTTTGCTGTACCCCGCCTCGTCCGCGTAGTTCTCGCCCTTCTTCCAGGCGTGGAAGGTGTCGGCGATCTTGCGGATGTCGTCGGGCGCGAAGTCGCGCAGCACGCGGTCTTTCATGTAGCCGAGGTTGCGGGCGTCGATGAAGAGGGTTTCACCCTTGCGGTCGCGTGTGCCTACCCTCTCCCCTGCCCCTCTCCCTACGGAAGAGGGGCGCCCCGCGCCTTCGTCGGGGATCGCTCCCAGCTCGCCACCAGCGCCCCGACAACGATCAGCACGCAGGACACGGCCAGCAGCCAGCTCGGCTGGGCGTAGCCCGCGAGCACCAGGATGATCGTCGAGAGCACCGGAGCGGCGTAAGAAGCGACGCCGAGCAGGGCGACGTCGCCCTGCTTCATGCCGATGTCCCAGACCACGAAGGCGAGCCCGATCG
>CAMTWC010000084.1:0-3756 GCA_947085345.1 uncultured Gammaproteobacteria bacterium
GCATCGACCGCACCAGCGGCAAGGTGCTGCGCGTCGCCGGAAACCCCTACAGCCCGCTCTCCACCGATCCGCACCTGCCGATGAAGGCGTCGATCCGAGACAGCTTCGTCGCCATCTCGGGTTTCCAGGACAAAGGCCTGGCGGGGCGCTCCACCGCCTGCGGCCGCGGCAACGCGGTGCTCGAACAGATGGACTCACCGTTCCGGGTACTGCGCCCGATGAAACGGGTCGGCCCGCGCAATTCGGGGCAATGGGAGCCGATTCCATTCGAACAGTTGATCCGCGAATTGACCGAAGGCGGCAATCTGTTCGGAGAAGGCCCGGTCGAGGGCCTGAAAGCCCTACGCGACCTGACCACCCCGATCGACCCGCAGCGCCCGGAACTGGGGCCGAAAGTGAACCAGGTGGCCCTCATCACCAGCGTCAACGACGGCCGCCTGGATTTCGGCAAGCGCTTCATGCAGCAGGCCTACGGCACGCTGAACTTCGTCGGCCACGGCTCCTACTGCGGCGGCGCCTACCGCTCCGGCTCCGGCGCCCTGTTCGGCGACATGAAAAAAATGCCTCACGGCAAGCCGGATTTCGCCAACACCGAATTCGTGCTTTTCATCGGCACCGCGCCCGCCAATGCCGGCAATCCGTTCAAACGCCAGGGCGCGCTACTGGCCAAGGGCCGCACCGAGGGCAAGCTGAACTACGTGGTGGTGGACCCGGTGCTGACCAACGCCGACAACCTGGCCGCCGGCGAGCGCGGACGCTGGGTTCCGATCAAGCCCGGCACCGACGGCGCACTGGTGATGGGCATGATGCGCTGGCTGTTCGAGAACGAACGCTACGATGCGAAACACCTCGCCCATCCAAACCCGGCAGTGGCGGAAGCGGCCGGCGAGCCGTCCTGGGGCAACGCCACCCACCTGGTCGTCGTCGAGCCCGGCCACCCGCGCCAGGGCCGCTTCCTGCGCGGCTCCGACCTGGGATTGACATTGCCCGAAGAGAACCGCTACAAGGAAAACGACCCCTTCGTGGTGCTCGACGCCGAGGGTCGCCCGGTGTTCCACGAGCAGGCCGCCGGGCCGGCGCAACTGTTCGTGGATAGCGCGATCGAGGTGGGCGGCCAGCCGCTCAAGGTCAAATCCTCGCTGCACCTGCTGCGCGAGCAGGCCTACGCCCGCAGCCTGGACGAATACGCCGCCGCCTGCGGCATCCCGGCGCAGACCATCGCCGCCCTGGCGAAGGAATTCTCCAGCCACGGCAAGCGCGCGGCGGCGGTCGCCCACGGCGGCATGATGGCCGGCAACGGCTTCTACAACGCCTACGGCGTGGTGACCCTGAACGCCCTCATCGGCAACCTGAACTGGAAAGGCGGGCTGGCGATGAACGGCGGCGGCTTCAAGGATGCCGGCCCCGGCCCGCGCTACAACCTGGCAAGCTTCCCCGGCATGATCGAAAAACCCGCCGGCCTGCCGCTGGGGCGCAACGCGCCGTACGAGAAAACCGCCGAGTTCGCCGCGAAAAAGGCGGCGGGCAAGGCCTATCCCGCCCAGGCGCCGTGGTTCCCGAACGCGCCCGGCCTCGCCACCGAATGGCTGACCGGCGCCGCCAACGGCTACCCCTACGGCATCAAGGCGCTGTTCCTGTGGAGCGCCAACCCGGTGTACGGCATCCCCGGCGTGCGCGCGCAGGTGGAAAAAGATCTGATGGATCCGAAAAAGATCCCGCTGATCATTGCCATCGACCCGCTGATCAACGAGAGCAGCGCCTTCGCCGACTACATCGTGCCGGATTCGCTGCTGTACGAGAGCTGGGGCTGGGCCTCGGCCTGGGGCGGGGTGCCGACCAAGGCCAGCACCGCGCGCTGGCCGGTGGTGGAGCCGAAGGCGGACAAGCTGGCGGACGGCCAGGCGATCGGCATGGAAACCTTCTTCATCGCCCTGGCCCGTGCCATGGCGCTGCCCGGCTTCGGCCCCGGCGCCATCGCCGACATGGACGGCAACACCTACCCGCTGGAGCGGCCGGAAGACTGGTATCTGCGGGGCGGCGCGAACATCGCCTGGCTCGGCAAGGAACCGGTGGCGGACGCCAGCGACGAGGACATCCTGCTGTCCGGCGTCGAACGCCTGCGGCCACTGCTGGAGCGCACCCTGAAGCCGGAGGAGGTGCGCAAGGTGGCCTTCATCCTCGCCCGCGGCGGGCGCTACCAGCCCGCCAAGGAGACCTACAGCGAGGACAACCCGGAATGGATGACCCACCGCTACGACAAGGGCCTGCAGATCTACAACGAAAACCTGGGCGCGGCGAAAAACAGCATCACCGGCAAACGCTTCACCGGCTGCGCCACCTGGACCGGTCCGGTGTTCGCCGACGGCACCCCGATGCGCACGCTTTACCCGGAGACCGACTGGCCGCTGCAACTGGTCAGCTTCAAGTCGGCGCTGCAGAACTCCTACTCCATCGCCGCCTCGCGGCTGCGCGGCATCCACCCGGAAAACCCGGTGCTGATGCACCCGGCGGACGCGGCCCGCTTCGGGCTGAAAAGCGGCGACGCCGCCGTGATCCGCACCCCCGGCGGCAGCGTGCGCGGCCGTGTGATCGTGCATGCCGGGGTGATGCCCGGCGTGCTGGCGGTCGAGCACGGCTTCGGCCACAAGGAACTGGGCGCCCGCGCGCATCGCATCGGCGACATACGACAGCCCAAGGTGCCGGCCATCGGCGCCGGGATCAACCTCAACGACCTGGGGCTGGCGGACCCGACCCGCCAGGGCAAGTCGGTGTGGGTGGACGCAGTGTCGGGAACCGCGGTGCGCAACGGCCTGCCGGCCACCGTCGCGCGCGCCTAGGCGGCGTGGAACCGGGCGCCGTCACAAGGAGAAAAACATGGCCATGACGATGCATGTGGACGTGGTGAGCATCGAGGCGTCGATCTTTTCCGGCCGGGTGGAGCGTGTCGTCGCCCCGGCGGAAATGGGCGAGGTCGGCATTTACCCCGGGCATGCGCCCCTGCTCACCCGCCTCAAGCCCGGTGTCGTGCGGCTGAAGATTCCGCACCGGGCGCAGGAAAATATCGTTTACGTTTCCGGGGGCATGCTGGAGGTGCAGCCGGGCGGCGTGACCATTCTGTCCGACATCGCCATTCGGGAGAAGGATATGGAAGAAGGAGCGCTGGAAAATGAAAGGCGGAAGGCCGAGGAAGCCATGAAAAACCGCGTCACCGCAGCGGAATATGCAAAGATGGAGGTCGAGCTGACCAAGGCCCTGATGTCCTTGCAGGGCATTCAGAAACTGCGCCACGGCAAGAAGGGGTTTTGAATCCAGGCGACCAGATTGGCGCACTGATTGCGAGGCGCTACAGAATACAGTTCACCGGCCGAACCCATGACCTATGGAATGCCGCAGAATATAAGGCATTCGACGAAGCGCGCGTATCAATCAGGACATAGTGCCCATGGAACAGGCAGCATAGCGAAAGGAGATGGGGCGATGCAAGACCGGGGGCTTTGTCTGAAATCGACCCACAAGAACCGCCCAGCCTTCAACGTCATGGCTGTCGGCTATCTGGAATCCGCCATTCGCTAACTTTCCGCGAACAGCGGCTTGTCGGCCTTATGTGGAGCTCCGGTGCGACCTGAAAAGTCGCTTTTATTTCTGTTTCACAGGAGGGATTATGAACTGATGAAACCGGTTGTTCCATCAACCGTTCCCTACCCAGACATGCGGAGTTGGTAACAACTCGGTGTGAAGCTCTGGGGACAATGTAAC
>CAMTWC010000085.1:0-5224 GCA_947085345.1 uncultured Gammaproteobacteria bacterium
TCTTGCCGGACTTGATCAGGTCATTGGTCAGTTCGCAGATGTGCTGCGGCTGCGGATAGGTCGGGTCGAGTTGCTTCTGCAGTTCGATCGAGAACGGATCGTTGCCACCGTAACCGATGCCGGTCAGCGTATTCCAGAAGCTGTAGGCGACGCGCCAGGCGTGGCCGCACTCGCCGACCACGATGCGCTTGACGCCGAGTTCCAGCGCAGCGTCGCGGATGCGCATGGCAACCTTGCGCATGGTCTCGTAGTTGCCGTTGAAGAGGCCGAAGTTGCCGGCTTCCGACGCGTGCGAAGACAGCGTCCAGTTGATTCCTGCGGCGTGGAATACCTTGGCGTAACCGATCAGCGATTCGACGTGGGGCTCGGAGAAGAAGTCTGCGGATGGCGTGACCAGCAGCACTTCTGCGCCTTTCACGTCAATCGGCATTTTCACCGGCACGCCGGTGTCGGCCTCGATGTCTTCTTCCAGGCCTTCCAGGGTATCTTCCAGCGCAGGACCGGGCAGGCCAAGATTGTTGCCGATCTTCTGGACCTTGCCCAGAATCTCGTTGGAATACTTCTGCCCCATGCCGACGTGGTTGAGAATCTCGCGCCCGGCCATGGTGATTTCGGCGGTGTCGATGCCGTAGGGGCAGAACACCGAGCAGCGACGGCACTCCGAGCACTGGTGGTAATAGGTGTACCAGTCGTTGAGGATGTCCTTGGTCAGATCCTTGGCGCCCACCAGCTTGGGGAACAGCTTGCCCGCGGTGGTGAAGTAGCGGCGATAGACCTGGCGCATCAGATCCTGGCGCGCCACCGGCATGTTCTTGGGATCGGACGTGCCCAGGTAGTAATGGCACTTGTCGGTGCACGCGCCGCAGTGCACGCAGGCGTCGAGGAACACCTTCAGCGAGCGGTACTTTCCCAGCAGGTCGCCCATCTTGTCGATGGCGCGCTCTTTCCAGTCCTCGCCCAGCTCATGCGGATAACCCATGAAATCCTGAACCGGCTTCGGTGCCAGAAAGGTCTGGGCATGCGCCATCGCGCCTTCCCGCAGCTTGGGAATCTCGATGTCGTCCTTGAGTTCTGGAATGTCAAATTCAGCAGCAGCCACTTGAGAGTCCTTTGTCCGTACTTGGGTGTTCGTTAATCGATGTCAACGAATCAGTTGTTCTGATCCAAGCGAGCCGCCCACGCCGCCACATGGCGGTGCTCGCGCGGGTTATCCGCCTGATTGCGCGTGGGGCTGAAGAACAGGCCAGGCGCATGCAGCAGCTTGCTGATCGGGAAGATCACCATCAGCAGCGCCACCAGGGCAAGATGAACCAGCAGGATCGGATCCTGCGGAAGCGGCTGCACGTCGAGATACATCAGCCCCAGGAAGAAGGTCTTGAGCGCAACGATGTCGGTATGGACGACGAAGGTCATCAACATGCCGGACAGGCCAATCGCGATCAGCAGCACCAGCATCAGGTAGTCGGACGGGGTCGAGATGTAGCGAACGCGATCGACCAGGAAACGGCGCGCCAGCAGACCCGCCAGGCCCAACACCATCATGATGCTGGCGTATTTTCCGAACGGCTGCACGATGCCGACCCAAAACCAGACGGGCTCGGTGAAGTAGCGCAGATGGCGCACCAGCACCAGGAGCAGGCCAAAATGGAACAGCCAGCCGAATACCCAGATCCACTTGTTGGACTTGAACAGCGATTCGAACAGCACCGCTTCCTTCGCCATCCGGTAGACGACGCCCTTTTGCGTGGTCGGCGCAGGCGTGGTTGGGATCTTCAGCGGCGCGGGCGTGCGGCTGTAATCAAAAATCTTGTAGACCAGGCCTACCACCAGCAGCAGGGTGGCGATGTAGAACATCCCGGCATAAATCATCGTCACAGTAGACAAACCCTATCTCCTAAAGGACTCCGATCCGCCACGCGCTGAAACGCGCACGGAATCGTATGCCCTAACGTTGTGTTTACGAATCAAACGCAATATGCGGCAATGGCCGTCCGCATTCGATTGGGAAACACAGTCCGAAATCGAGGTCGCCCCGGAAAATCCCCGGAGCGACCCGACGGCATTACAACAGCTCAGATACAGCCGGTCGGCTTGGGCAGGCCAGCGATCTTACAAGCCTGCTTGGCGGGGCCGTAGGGGAACAACTCGTACAGGTACTTGTTGTTGCCCTTCTCAGGTCCGAGCTTCTTGCCGATGGCCTTGGTCAGAACGCGCACCGCAGGCGCGATCTGGTATTCGGCGTAGTACTCACGCAGGAAGTTGACCACCTCCCAGTGGCTGTCAGTCAGGTCGACTTTCTCTTCCTGGGCCATGTACTTGGCAATGTCTTCGTTCCACTGCGACAGATCGACCAGATAGCCTTCTTCGTCGACTTCAACTTCCTTACCGGCGATGTTCACCATGGGCATAGCAATACTCCTTTGATTAAAAGTTACAGCCAAGACTGACAGTTGCTGTGCTCTGCAACCAGATCCACAAAACCGCCGTAATCCACGACATTGACTCCGTCCAGCACACGCCCGGCCATGCCGCGCGCCGCCAGATCAGGACCGAGTGCGTAAATCTTGAGGTCAGCCGCTGCTGCCTGGATTTTCGCCGCTGCCGCGTTGCCGTTCGTCGCCGCGTACACCGCGTCTTCGATCAACAAAACAGCAGAACCTTTGGTGGCCATGCGCAGGCAGCTATCCAGCGAACTGCGCTCAGCGGCCGATTTGTTCACAATATGCAGCATGTCTATCCCCTTAGAAGCTGATCACGACGTCTTGCTCAGCCATGAGATTCGCCATCTCATCGACGGAGAGCACCGTCACATCCACAATCAGGTCATCTTCGGTCAGACCGCGTGCATCCATCGACGCCTGATCGACATAGAGCTTCTCGATGTCGTAACCTTCCAGGGCACGGTAGGTCTTGGAGAAATCCTTGACTTCGATGCCCTTGGTGTCGATGCCCTTCATCAGCTGGAAGACACCGTCATCGGTGAAGACCAAGCTCACATCCTGATCGAAAGCGGCCGTAATCAGCACCACTTCCAGGCCTTCCAGCGCGTACACGGTACCGTGCGGCGCCTTGCGGTTCAGAAACATGAATTTCTTGACGACGCCGGAGCCGTCATCCATATCGTCCATATCGCTCATCTCGTTATTCCTCAATCACCGAACGTCACGAGACGATCGTACTGAATACCCATTTCAACCAACTGACCCAGACCGGAAATCCGGAAGCCGGGCGCCAGAACGTCGTCATTGATGCCGCGACGCTGCGCAGCAGCCACGCACACGACCAGATCAACGCCATGGTCGGCAGCCAGCTTGGACCAGCGCGCGGAGACGTTGCGGTCGTCCTGCGGAGGCGTTGCCAGGCGGGTGGAGTTATTCACGCCGTCATGGTAGAAAAAAACACGCGGAACCGTGTGGCCCTTCTCGATCGCCGTGCGGGCGAAGAGATAGGCGGTATCACTGGCCTGATGGGTGTAAGGCCCTTCGTTTACAAGAATGCCGAATTGCATGGCTAGCTCAAACTCCGAAAAATCCTGTCATTGTTATCAAGCGTCCGCCGCAGCCAGGCTGCGGCGGCGCTGACAGCTTCCCTAGCCGCTTAGAAGCGGATGTGCGCAGACGCGTTCAGGTTGGCACGACCGCCACGCCAGTTATCGATGTGGTACTTGGTGAAGGGCAGACCGGTTTTCTCGAAGAATGCGGGCCAGCCGATACGGTCGATCCAGTCGATCATGCGCTCCCACGGCTTGCCGTCTTCCTTGTAGGTGGCAAGGATCTTCTTGACCACTTCACCCACTTCCGGCCAACGCGGTGCGTTGTTCGGCAGGCCAGCGGCGACCAGCTTGTGGAAGGTCGGCCTGGAACGGGCGTTGGAGTTCTTGCCGCCCACCCAGATCGCAATCTTGGAGTGCTCGGGATCGTTGATCTGCATCGGGGGGCACGGGGGGAAGCACGCGCCGCAGCAAATGCACTTCTTCTCGTCGACTTCCAGCGAGGGCTTACCATTCACCAGTGCGGGACGGATCGCAGCCACCGGGCAGCGCGCCACGACGGAGGGACGCTCACACACGTTGGCAACCAGATCGTGGTTGATCTTCGGCGGCTTGGTGTGCTGGACGATGATGGCGATGTCAGCCTGGCCGCCGCAGTTGATTTCGCAGCAGGAGGTCGACAGCTTGACGCGGTTGGGCATCTCGCACTTGACGAAGTCGTCGTACAGCTCGTCCATCAGCGCCTTCACCACGCCGGAAGCGTCGGTGCCGGGGATGTCGCAGTGCAGCCAGCCCTGGGTGTGCGCAATCATGGACACCGAGTTGGCGGTACCGCCGATGGGGTAGCCCTTGTCGGAGAGCGCCTTGATCAGCGGCTCGACCTTGGAACCGTCAGCCACCATGTATTCGATGTTGGAACGCGCGGTGAAACGCACGAAACCGTCGCCGTACTGGTCGGCGATGTCGGCCAGTTCGCGGATGGTGTAGTGGTCCATCTGACGCTGGGTACCGGCCTTGACCGTCCAGATTTCGTCGCCGGACTCAGCGCGGTGATACAGGACACCCGGCTTCGGATGGCTGTGGAAAGACCACTTGCCATAGTTCTTCACCATCACGGGGTGCATGTAGGGCATCGGATCCGGTGCGCCGGATTCGATAGGCGGACGTAGTTCTGCCATGTTTTATCTCCAACTGATTTAATGCACGGACCCCAGCTCTCACCGGGATCCGCGGTAAACGAAACTTAGGCGGCGGACTGCTTGTACTCGTTCCACTTCTCGACTTGCTCGTCCCAGTCGTCGGAACGGAAGTAAGGGTTGGAACGCGGCTCTTTGATCATATTGGGATCAACCGGGATGTCCAGACCTTCGAGGAAGTTGGTCAGGCCGATACGCTCGATCATTTCACCGGTGCGCTCGTGCTCCAGCGCGTTTTCCGCGAAGAAGTCGAGGATGTTGCGCGCCAGCTCGTTCAGCTTCTCGAAGTCCTCGTCGGACTCCAGCTTCATGAACGGGATCACCACGGTACCCATGGTGGCGCCGATCTTCAGCACGCCCTTGCCGCCCACCAGGATGGACACACCCTTGTCGTTACCGGGCAGCAGGCCGCCGGGGATGACGTTGAGGCAATGCATGCAGCGCACGCAGTTCTTGTTGTCGATGCACAGGGTGTTGCCGTCGCCCAGGCTGGCGGCGGAAACGTTTTCGCCGGCCTTGAACTTGTCGGAGGAGACCA
>CAMTWC010000086.1:0-7720 GCA_947085345.1 uncultured Gammaproteobacteria bacterium
AGGCGCGACAAAGGCAGGCGCGCGACCAGGCGTGCCAGCGGGTGCGTAGCGGTCTCACCCGGATGGTGAGGGCGATCGAAGGCGACGAATCCAGTATTCATGCGGAATTCCATGACGTTATAAGCGGTCAACTGCGGTTTTCAGGTTGAAACATCCACCCTCTTTAATTAATGAAAAAATACCGATATAGGCGATAAGGACAACCATGCTGGTTCGCAGGCGCCGGACGATGAAAATTACTTTTCCAAAACAACACGATGCAGAAGAACTCCGCCTTCGCCCTGCATGCTGAGGCCGGCGATATCAACCCCCCTTCCGTAAAGCGCATCTCGCGCCCCACGGCCTGGAAGCTCGTCCTGCTGGCGGGCTTTATCACGCAATTGCTGCTGATCGTGTTCGTCACTTCCATCGGCCTTCAGCAACTGGGCGTGACCACGCGCAACCTCAATCAGGTGGTCGACGTGCACATGCACAAGCAGAACCTCACCCGAAGCATGGTGATCGATGCGCGCGAGCGAACGATGGGCCTGTTGATGATGGCCCAGATCGAGGATCCCTTCGAGCGCGATGAATTGCTGATGCAATTCCACAAGCACGGGGGTGCATTTGCCGCTGCGCGGCAAGCGCTGCTGGCGCTCCCGCTGAGCGACAGGGAGCGCCAGTTGGTCGACCGGCAAGGTGAACTGACCCGCCAGGCCGTACCGGTCCAGAATCAGGTGATCGACCTTCTCAGCCTCGACCGCACCCGGCATGCGGCTGAACTGGTTCTCCGCGAAGCCAACCCGGCGCAAAGCAAGGTGCTCGACACGCTTGCGCAGCTTGATGCCGAAACCCAACGGGCTGCGCTGGCCGCCAGCCAGAAAGCACACGAAGACCACGCGGCGGCGCGTTTACTAATACTGACGCTCTCTGGCGCAGCATTGCTGGTGGGGCTGCTTGTCGCCGCGGTGGTCTTCTACTTTGCCGCCCGCATCAGCCGCGAACGCGAGCAGCTCGCCACCCACGATGCCCTGACCGGCCTGCCCAACCGCATGCTGTTCAAGGATCGCCTGGAGCAATCGCTGATTCGCGCAAAACGGCACCAGACGCTGGTCGGCGTGATGTTTATCGATCTGGACCGGTTCAAGCGGGTCAACGACACGCTCGGGCATGCCAGCGGCGACCTGCTGATTTGCGAGGTTGCAAGACGCCTGCGGCAGACGGTCCGCTCCGATGACATCGTGGCGCGGCTGGGGGGCGACGAGTTTGTCGTGGTCATCAACGATGTGGTCGCGCTCAATCCCATTCTGCAGGTGGTCGAAAAGATGCTTGCAGTGGTGACCGAGCCCTACAAGCTCGAAGGACGCGAGATTTTCAGCAGCTGCAGCATCGGGGTCAGCGTTTTCCCGAGTGACGGCACCACATCCAGCGACCTGCTGAAGCACGCCGACACCGCGATGTACCACGCCAAGAACAACGGCAGGAACCGTTTCCAGCTCTACAACGCGGCGATGAACGCCATGGCCGAGGAGCGGCTGCAGATCGAGACCGACCTGCATTACGCGAAAGAGCGGGGCGAATTCATCTTCCACTACCAGCCGCAACTCAACCTGGAGCGCGGACGCATCCATGCCGTCGAAGCGCTGATCCGCTGGCAGCACCCCAAAAGAGGCCTGCTCGCCCCGGCGGATTTTCTCGGCATGCTGGAAGAAACCGGCGAAATCGTCAGCGTCGGCCGCCTGCTTCTGCTGGCGGCCTGCCAGCAGACCGTGCGCTGGCAGGCCGCCGGCTTCCCCGATCTGGAAGTTGCCGTCAATCTCTCGGGCAAGGAGTTCAGGCACGACACCCTGATCGATAACGTTCGCAATGCGCTGGAGCGATCCGGCCTGCCGCCGCACTCCCTGCAGCTCGAACTGACCGAAGGCATTTTCATGGACGACGTCGACACGGCGGTGGGCCGGATACAGGCCCTGAAAGCGCTGGGGATTTCCGTCTCCGTCGACGACTTCGGCACCGGCTATTCGTCACTGGCCCACCTGAAGCGATTCCCGCTCGACGTGCTGAAAATCGACCGTTATTTCGTCAAGGACATCCACCACGCGCCGGCCAACGAAACCGTCGTCAGCTCCATTCTCGCCCTGTGCAAGGGGCTGAATCTCGGCACCGTCGCCGAAGGGGTCGAGAACAGGGAACAGCTCGAATCGCTGCGCAATCTCGGCTGCCAGATCGTCCAGGGCTATTTCATCAGCCGGCCGGTTCCTGCGGAAGACATTCTCGCGCTGCTTGGCCGCGACTGGCTGCAGGAATTCGGCCAGCCCCAAGAAGTTGCACGCCAGGGTATCGCGGTCTAACGCCTGCGCTGCCGCACCGCCTCGAACACCGCCACCGCCAGCGCCGCCGACGCATTCAGCGACTCGATCCGGCCCGCCATCGGGATGTGCGCGCACCGCGTCGCCGCCTGGCACACCCCATCCGACAAGCCTGCGCCTTCGTTGCCGGCGATGAGCGCGAGCGGGCCATTGAGGTCGAGTGCATAGAAGTCGCTGTCCTCGGCCAGGGCGAGCGCGACGCTCTGGCCGGAAAACCCATTCAGCCACGCCGCCAGATCGGCGCCCTGCCGCATCGGCAGCACGAACTGTGCGCCCTGCCCGCCGCGCAGCGCCTTCGGCGACCACGGATCGTGGCAGCCCTTCGACAGCACCGCCAGCGTCGCGCCCGCCGCCGCGCCGGTGCGCAGCATGGCGCCGAGGTTGCCGGGGTCCTGGATGTTCTCCAGCACGATGACGAGCGGGGTGGCGTCGAGGGCAGGCGGGGTGAGCCAGGCCACCTCCGCCAGCACGCCGGTGGGGGTGGCGACGGGCACAAGCTCGGCGAACAGTGTGTCGGGCAGCACGATGACCTTGGCCTGCGGGCTGCGCGCGGCAAACGGCACCAGCCGGTCCGCGCCGAACGAGACAGTGCGCACCAGGGTATGCGGCTGACCACCCGCATCGAGATAGGCGGCCAGCAGATGCTCGCCGTCCAACAGGGTCATGTGTGCTTCGCGCCGCGCGCGCCCCGATTCGGCAAGCTTCTTCAGTCGCTTGAAGATCGGGTTGTCGCGCGAGGAAATGAGCGTTTCGATCATGCCCGGATTATCCGGGTTTCGCCGCTACAGGCTACACTCATAGCTATCATGCGCATCGCCCTCATCACCCCCTACGGCCGCGAGCACCGCAACGGCAACTGGCACACCGCCGCGCGCTGGGCGCGCTTCCTGCGCGAGGCGGGCCACACGGTGCGGGTGCAGGTGGAATGGGACGGCCGCAGCGCCGACCTGATGCTGGCGCTGCATGCGCGGCGCAGCTTTGCCTCGATCCGCGCCTTTGCCGAGCGCTTCCCGACCCGGCCGCTGCTGCTGGCGCTGACCGGCACCGACCTCTACCGCGACATCCACGAAGACCGCGACGCCCGGCAGGCGCTGGAACTCGCGCACCGGATCATCGTGCTGCAGGAACGCGGCCCCGACGAACTGGCCCCGCATCTGGCCGCCAAGACGCGCGTGATCTACCAGTCCGCGCCCGACATCGCCCGCCTGCCATCGCCGAAAGACGTCTTCGAGGTGCTGGTGATCGGCCATCTGCGCACCGAAAAAGACCCCTTCCGGGTGGCGCTGGCAACAGCCCATCTGCCCGAGCACTCGACAATCCGGGTGACGCACCTGGGCAGCGCCCTTTCCGGGGACATGACCGAGACGGCGGAACTGGCGCAGCGCAAGCTGCCGCGCTGGCACTGGGGCGGCGAAGTGCCGCACAGGGCGGTGCTGAAGCGGCTGGCGCGCGCGCACCTGATGGTCATCAGCTCGGTGATGGAGGGCGGCGCCAACGTGATCTGCGAGGCGCTGGCGGCCGGGGTACCGGTGCTGGCCTCGCACATGCCCGGCAACGTCGGCATGCTGGGCGAGGACTACCCCGGCTATTTCCCGGTGGGCGACGAGCGGCGTCTGGCCAGGCTCTTGTCGATGGCCGAAACCGACCCCGATTTTTATGCCGCGCTGGTCAGCCATGCCCGCCAGCGCCGCGGGCTGATGCGCCCTGAGCAGGAAGCCAGCCGCCTGCGGCAGGCAGTGGCGGAATTCGAACCCGTCCCGGATTGAGCGGCACGACCACCCGGGCCTGCCCCCTGCCCCACTTGACGCATCGCGTATGCTGTCTCTTCTCCCCTTAAGGTCTCACCCATGCACGCCATCGAACACTTCATCCCCGGCAAGGACGCCTCGCTCGAAGCGTCGATCGCCACCTTGCAGTCCAAGCTTGCAGCCATCGGTTTTCACATCGAGGAGCGCTCCTGGCTCAACCCGGTGGAGGGCGTGTGGTCGGTGCATATCCGCGACCGCGACTGCCCGCTGCTGTTCACCAACGGCAAGGGCGCCTCGGAACTGGCCGCGCGCGCGAGCGCGCTGGGCGAGTATTTCGAGCGGCTGTCGACCAATTATTTCTGGACGCACTTCTATCTGGGCAAGACCCTGGCCGAGCGGGAGTACACCCATACGCCAGACGAGCGCTGGTTTGCGGTGGACGACGACGCCTGGCCGCAAGCACTGCTCACTCCCGAGCTGCACGCCCTGTACAACCCGGACGACGGCGTGCGCGCCGGCCAGCTGATCGATCTGAATTCCGGCAACGCTGCGCGCGGCATCTGCGCCATCCCGTACCAGCGGCTGCGCGACGGTGAAACCGTGTATTTCCCGGTCAACCTCATCGGCAACCTGTACGTCAGCAACGGCATGTCGGCCGGCAATACGCTGAAGGAGGCGCGCACCCAGGCGCTGGCCGAAATCTTCGAGCGCCACATCAAGTTCCGCATCATCGAAGAGGGCCTGTGCCTGCCCGACGTGCCCGAGGACGTGATCAATCGCTATCCGCACATCGCCGCCGGCATCCGCGGCCTGCGCGAAGCCGGCTTCGGCATCCTGGTGAAGGATGCCTCGCTCGGCGGCCGGTACCCGGTGATGAACGTCACCCTGCTGCATCCCCGCGACCAGGGCTGCTTCGCCAGCTTCGGCGCGCACCCGCGCTTCGAGGTGGCGCTGGAGCGCGCGCTGACCGAATTGCTGCAGGGCCGCGCGCTCGATTCGCTGGCAGGCTTCCCGGCCCCCGGCTTCGACGAGACCGAAATCGCCGACCCGCAGAATCTCGAAATCCACTTCGTCGACTCCAGCGGCGTGATCAGCTGGCAGTTCCTGCGCGACACCCCCGACTTCGAATTCGTCGACTGGAACTTCGGCACCACCACCGAAGAAGACTATGCGTGGTCGGTCGACGCCCTGCACGCCGAAGGCCACGACCTGTATATCGCCGACTTCGCCCACCTCGGCATCTACGCCTGCCGCATCCTGGTGCCGGGCGTCTCCGAGATTTACCCGGTCGAGGAACTCGCATTCGAGAACAACAGCGTCGGCAACCTGATCCGCCCGGCGCTCGCGCGCCTGCCCGAGCTTGCCGACGACGAATGCGCCGAGCTGCTCGACCTGATGGTCGAACTCGAACTGGCCGACGACCGCCTGGTCACGGTGCTGATCGGCCTGGCGCCGGACGCCGATTCGCCGTGGACCGATCTGCGCGTCGGCGAGTTGAAGCTGCTGCTCGCGCTCGCCCTCGGCGACGACGAAGCCATCCGCGAAGGCTGCACCTGGATCGCCCAGTATGGCCAGCGCAGCGAGGCGCGCCTCAAGGTCTACCGCTGCATCGCCGACCTCGTCCAGCTCGATGACCCCACCCCCTTCGAACCCGCACTGGCCCTGATGTACGGCCGCGAGACGCTGGAACAGGCGTTCGCACTGTTCAACCAGGACGAGCGCTTCTTCGGGCTGACCAAGCTGGGCAGCAACTTCGAGGGCAGCGCGATCCACCAGCGCCTGCTGGAGGCATACCGCAAGGTGCGCGGCTAGCTCATCAACCGATGAAAATCCCCAAACGCCTCGAGCCCCTGCTCGAAGACGGCCTGATCGACGGCGTCGTGCGCCAGCTCATGAGCGGCAAGGAGGCCATGGTGTTCGTCGTGCGCTGCGGCGACGACATCCGCTGCGCCAAGGTGTACAAGGAAGCCAACAAGCGCAGCTTTCGCCAGGCCGTCGATTACACCGAAAACCGCAAGACCAAGAACAGCCGCCAGGCGCGCGCCATGGCCAAGGGCAGCAAGTACGGCCGCGAGATGCAGGAAGCTGCCTGGCAAAGCGCCGAAGTCGATGCGCTGTATCGACTCGCCGCCGCCGGCGTGCGCGTGCCCACGCCGTACAACTTCCACGAGGGCGTGCTGCTCATGGAACTGGTGGCCGATGCCGAGGGCAACGCCGCGCCCCGTCTCAACGACGTGTCGTTCACCGAAGACGAAGCCCTCGCCCACCACCGCACCCTGATCGGGGAAGTGGTGCGCATGCTGTGCGCCGGCGTCGTCCACGGCGACCTGTCCGAGTTCAACATCCTCGTCGATGCCGACGGCCCAGTGATCATCGACCTGCCGCAAGCCGTCGACGCCGCCGGCAACAACCACGCCCAGGCCATGCTGGCGCGCGACGTGAACAACCTGCGAACCTACTTCGGCCAGTTCGCGCCGGCGCTGCTGACGACGCAATACGCAGAGGAAATCTGGGCGCTGTACGAGCATGGCAACCTGCACCCCGAGGTCGAACTCAGCGGCCGCTTCGAATGTGAAAAACCGCCGGTCGATCTGGAGGGGGTGATGCGGGAGATTGACGATGCGCGCGAGGAAGAAGCTGCGCGTTTGCTGCGATTGCAGGAGCTGGCCTGAGTTAATGCTGCGTGGTTAGTGCACGAGTACCGTGTCTGTCTCTATTTGTCTGTTTATGCAGACGGCTCGGAACGCGTTCAAATATGCCGGCCTCTAAGATTGCATTTACAACGGCAGTGGTTTTTCCAATACCTGATGCTCCTTCGACAACAATGCTACGTCCCGGAGTGCGCAATGCAACGAGTAACCTCGTGTACTCAACCGGCTGAACAAAGGTATGCCGCGGGATGCCGGACAACACAAAGACGTCTTGAAGTTCAAAAATTGATTGCTGACTCATAGGGTTCATTTAGAAGTCTTGCGGGAGGCACGGGGTCAGGAGGCACAAGGTCAAGTCTTGCATTAACACATCCACCACGCCGCTCAGGCCGCCAATTTCAATTCGCAATGCAGCCCCGCGCGGGTGGCCAGGGTCACCAGCATGTCCAGACTGAACTTGTCCCATTTGCCGCGCATCAGGTCGGATACGCGAGACTGGCTGATGCCCAGCACTTTGGCGGCTTCAACCTGCGTCCAGTTGCGCTTTTCGACGGCCAGGCGCAATTGCGCCATCAAGTCTGCGCGCATCGCCAGGATGGCCGCCTCTTCCGGCGGGGAGCCCAGGTCGGTGAATACATTGCCGCTGGAGCGGGTGATTTTTTCCTTCATGTCCAGCCTCCTTACCCATCAAGACATAAAACAGACAAACCGCCAGACGTTAAAAATGGCGCGGCGCATCCATGCGGTCATGCAGGATACGAACGATTGCGATGCCGTAAGCCATGATGCGAAAGTAAATCATGTGCCGCTCAAGGCTGCGGCGACGATAGCCAGGCCGGATGTGATCGCAGGCGGGCGCTGTCCTGGGTGATTGCGCCAAGTCGGCAAAGACCACCATCATGTTGTCGATGTAGCGATGGGCCTGCTCCATCCCCCATTGCTGACGACTGTGAATCCAGATGTTTTCAAGATC
>CAMTWC010000087.1:0-4379 GCA_947085345.1 uncultured Gammaproteobacteria bacterium
AGGCATTGAACACGCCGATGTGGCGGAGACCCTGGCCGCCGCCGCGCAACAGGCGGACGTCCCCCTGCCCGCCGAGTACACCATCGAAACCGTGGCCGAGCAGGACTGGGTGCGCCTGACCCAGTCGCAGTTCGATCCCATTCCGATCTCGCCGCGCCTGTGGATCGTGCCGACCTGGCACGACGCGCCAGACAGCAACGCGATCAACCTCAAGCTCGATCCCGGCCTGGCTTTCGGCACCGGCAGCCACCCTACCACGCGGCTGTGCCTGCGCTGGCTCGATACACAGCTTGCCAGCAGTGAAGCGCTGCTGGATTACGGCTGTGGCTCCGGCATTCTCGCCATTGCCGCCGCCAAGCTCGGGGCGAAACAGGTCGACGGCGTCGACATCGACGAACAGGCGGTCGTCTCCTCGCGCGACAACGCCGCGCTCAATGAAGTGACCGCCCACTTCTGCCTGCCGGGCGAGCTCGCCTCGGGGCAGTACGACGTCGTCGTCGCCAACATCCTCACCAATCCACTCAAGGGCATGGCACCGCTGCTGGCGGGCCGTGTCCGCCCGGGGGGTCGGCTGGTGCTGTCCGGCATTCTGGCCGAACAGGCCGAAGACGTCATGGCGGTCTACCGCGACTGGTTTGTCTTCGACCCGCCCGCAATCGACGAGGGCTGGGTGCGTCTGGCTGGCGTCAAAAAGTGAAATACCGCACTACCTGCCCGCACTGCGAAAGTGTGTTCCGCCTCGGGGCGGATCAGCTCGACGCCGCGCTGGGCTGGGTGCAGTGCAGCGTGTGCGGCACCGCCTTCGATGCGCATCCGGGCCTGCTGCTGGAAGACGGTTCGCCGCTGCCCCCGCCCGAGCCCGTTGCAGCCGCCCCGCTGCCGGAAACCGCGCCACCCGCCGAAGCCCATGCGGGTGCGCTCGACGTAACGGTGGAGACGGCTGCCGGCGAGGAAACGCCGGAACCGGTCCCCGGCGCGGAGGGGATTCCGGTTGCAGACATCCCCCGCGGGATCGCCCAGCGCGATGCCTCGCTCGACCTGCCGTCCATCATCCTCATCGACCCCGACATTCCGGTAGCGGACGAACCCGGCCCGCCGCCGCAGATCCATCCCGCCCCCTCGGCCTACCCGCCGGAACCCGCTGCGCCCGTCTATTCGTCTGGAGCGACGGCCGTCACGGCGGCTGCACAGCCCACGGCGCGCATCGAATACGCCACGCCCATGCCCGGCAAGGCGCGCGTTCGCTTTGCAGCGCGCCGCGTCCAACCCTGGGTATGGGGCATGGCCAGCGCGCTGCTGCTGGTGCTGCTGCTGGCGCAAACCGCCTATTTCCTGCGCGACACCCTGGTCAGCCGACTGCCGCAGACCCGCCCCACGCTTGAGGGGGCCTGCGCCGTGCTCGGCTGCACGCTCTCGCTGCCGAAAAACCTGGCGCAGCTGCAGATCGTCGGCTCCGACCTGCAAACCGAGGCCAGCGGCCGCCTGAGGCTCACCCTCACCCTCGGCAACCGGGCCGGCCATGCCCAGGCCTGGCCGGTGCTGGTGCTGACGCTCACAGACCAGCGCAACCGTCCACTGGCGCGGCGCAGCTTCGCTCCCAGCGAATACCTCGGCGACGCCCGCCGGATAGACGCAGGCATGCCGCCGCGCAGCGAACAGCCCCTGAGCCTGCCGCTGACCGTGCACGATCTGGCGCCGATGGGCTTCGATTTGCAGCTGACTTATTGATTCGCACGACTCCAGGGCTGGTTGGGCGGAAGCTTCTTCGGTATAGTTCGCACTCCCGTTGCGGGAGAGCGCGTGCACCGCACGCCGCCGAAGGCGCAATTCACCCGGAATCGCTCAGGCAAAAGGACCGCAACACCGGTAACACTCTGGAGAGCGTGATCGCACGATCACCACCGAAGGGGCAGCGGCCCGCTGGTTCGATCAATCAGCCGGCCGTAATCTCTCAGGTACCAAGGACAGAGGGGTGAAGCGAATCCGCGCTTCACCCTTTTTTATTTTTGGTGCCCCATGCTCAAACAGACTCCGCTCAATGCCCTGCACCGCGAACTCGGCGCCAAAATGGTCGACTTCGGCGGCTGGGACATGCCGGTCAACTACGGCTCGCAGATCGAGGAACACCACACCGTGCGTTCCGGCTGCGGCCTGTTCGACGTCTCGCACATGCTGCCGCTCGACATCCGCGGCGCCAATGCACGCGCCTTCCTGCGCCGGCTGGTGGCGAACAACGTCGACAAGCTGCAGGTGTCCGGCAAGGCGCTCTATTCCTGCATGCTGAACGAGGCCGGCGGCGTTATCGACGATCTCATCATCTATTTCATGGACGAGAACTGGTTCCGCCTGGTGGTCAACGCCGGCACTGCGGAGAAGGACCTCGCGTGGATGGAAAAATGCAATGCCGACTGGGGCATGGGGCTCACCCTCACCCCGCGCCGCGATCTCGCGATGATCGCGATCCAGGGGCCGAACGCCACGCAGGCGCTGAACGAGGCGCTGCCCGGCGTCGACAGCATCACTTCCAGTTTGAAGCCGTTCAACGCCGCCGCCATGGGCGAGATGTTCATCGCCCGCACCGGCTACACCGGCGAAGACGGCTTCGAGGTGATGGTGCTGGCGAAATCCGCGCCCTTCTTCTGGAAGGCGCTGATGGAAGCCGGCGGCAAGCCGATCGGCCTCGGCGCGCGTGACACCCTGCGACTCGAAGCGGGGATGAACCTCTATGGCCAGGACATGGACGAAACCACCAGCCCGCTGGAATCGGGACTCGCATGGACGGTGGACCTGAAGACCGAGCGCGACTTCGTCGGCCGCGCCGCGCTGGAAAAAAGCGAAGTCACCAAACAGCTCGCCGGCCTCGTGCTGCTGGATAAAGGCGTGCTGCGCAGCCACCAGAAAGTGCACACGAAAAACGGCGACGGCGAAATCACCTCCGGCACGTTTTCGCCCACGATGCAGCAGTCGATCGCACTCGCCCGCATCCCGCTCGGCATCGCCCCGGGCGAGGAAGTCGAGGTCGAGATCCGCGACAGGAAGCTGAAAGCCAAGGTGGTGAAATATCCGTTCGTGCGAAACGGCAAAGCCCTAATTTCGTGAGGGGTGAGGCGTGAGGGGTGAGGTGCTTGGCACCCGCTCCTTACCCCTATCCCCTTACCCCTTACCTGGAGAAAACTCATGACAATCCCCGCTGACCTCAAATACACCCCCAGCCACGAATGGGTGCGCGTCGAAGCCGACGGCACGCTGACCGTGGGCATCACCCACCACGCGCAGGACCTGCTGGGCGACATGGTGTTCATCGAAACCCCCGCCAAAGGCCGCATCTTGAACAAGGGCGAAGAATGCGCGGTGGTCGAATCGGTGAAGGCCGCGTCCGACGTCTATGCCCCGGTGGCGGGCGAAGTGATCGCCGCCAACGGCGAGGTCGAAGCCAGCCCCGAGTCGGTGAACAAGGACGCCTACAGCGCGTGGATGTTCAAGATGAAGCCGGCCAATCCTGGCGACGTCGCCGGACTGCTCGACGCCGCGGCGTACCAGAAGCTGGTGGAGTCGGAAGCCCATTGATTGCGGTCAGGCGTGGGTAAGGCGTCAGGAACCCCCCCTTGCGCCAGCGCGCCTGCCTCACCCCTAACCCCTATCGCCTCACCCAAACAAAATGCCCTTCATTCCTCACACTGAAGAAGACGTCTCCGCCATGCTCGGCGCCATCGGCGCCGCCGGCATCGAGGACCTGTTCGACGAAATCCCGCTCGCGCTGAAAACCGGCAAGCTGAAGGATGTGCCCGACGGCCTGCCCGAAATGGCGGTAGCCCGGCTGATGCAGGAACGCGCGTCGGCCGACGGCTTCTGGTCCAACTTCATCGGCGCCGGCGTCTACGAGCACCACATCCCGGCGGCGATCTGGCAGATCACCACGCGCGGCGAGTTCTACTCCGCCTACACGCCCTACCAGGCCGAGGCGAGCCAGGGCACGCTGCAGCTGATCTACGAATACCAGACCATGATGACGCGGCTGACCGGGCTCGACGTGTCGAACGCGTCCCTGTACGACGGTGCCTCCGCGCTGGCGGAAGCGGTGCTGATGGCGGTGCGTTCGCACAAGACCTCGCGCCGCGTGCTGGTGCCGAAAACGGTGCATCCGATTTACCGCCGCGTGGTCAACACCACGGTGAAGAACCAGGGGATCGAACTGGTCGAACTCGACTACGATGCCGCGAGCGGAAAAACCCTCCTGCCGTCCGACCCGGGAAGCTTCGCCGGCCTGGTGATTCCGCAACCCAACTTCTTCGGCGCACTGGAAGACGTGCACGCGATGGCCGACTGGGCGCATGACAAGGGCGCGCTGGCCATCGCGCTGGTCAACCCCACCACGCTGG
>CAMTWC010000088.1:0-1538 GCA_947085345.1 uncultured Gammaproteobacteria bacterium
CACCGCCGCCTTTCCATTCTCGATCTCTCGCCGCAAGGCCATCAACCTATGCTGTCGCATTCTGGGCGCTATGTGATTGCGTTCAACGGCGAGGTGTACAACTTTGCGGCTATCCGCGAGGAACTTGAAAAGACGGGTGTGGCACCCGCGTGGCGCGGGCATTCCGATACCGAGGTGATGCTGGCGGCGATTGCCGCATGGGGGCTGGAAGCGGCGCTTAAAAAGTTCGTCGGCATGTTCGCCTTTGCGCTGTGGGATCGGGAAATACGAACGCTGTCGCTTGCCCGTGACCGGCTGGGCGAGAAGCCGCTGTATTACGGCTGGCAGGGAGAGACCTTGCTGTTCGGCTCTGAACTCAAGGCGCTCAGGGCGCATCCGGCGTTTCGCGCCGAAATCGACCGCGATGCGCTGACGCTGTTTCTGCGTCATAACGCCATTCCGGCGCCTTACTCGATTTACCGGGGCATACACAAACTGCCGCCTGGCACTTTTTTGCAGCTTCACGCAGAAGATGCCCTCACCCCCGGCCCCTCTCCCCGAGGGAGAGGGGAGATAAAAGCGTATTGGTCGGCGCGGTCGGTGGCCGAGGCGGGGCAGCGCAATCTGTTTCGGGGCAGCGATGCGGAAGCGGTGACGGAGCTGGAACGCCTGCTTGGCCAGGCGGTGGGCGGACAAATGGTGGCGGATGTGCCGCTGGGCGCTTTTCTGTCTGGCGGCATCGATTCCACCACCGTCGTGGCGTTGATGCAGGCGCAAAGCAGCCGTCCGGTCAAAACCTTCACCATCGGCTTTAACGAGGCGGGCTACAACGAGGCCGAGCATGCCCACGCGGTGGCGCGCCACTTGGGAACCGAGCATACCGAGCTGTATGTCACCCCGCAGGACGCGATGGACGTGATTCCGAGTCTGGCATCCATTTACGACGAACCCTTCGCCGATTCGTCGCAGATTCCCACCTGTCTGGTTTCGCGCCTGGCGCGTGGCCATGTGACGGTGAGCCTGTCCGGCGACGGCGGCGATGAATTGTTTGGCGGCTACAACCGCTATTTCTGGGCGCGCAATATCTGGCGCCGCCTGGGATGGATGCCACGCCCGCTGCGCGCGGCGCTGGCCGGGGTGCTCACCACACTGCCGCCCGCCGCGTGGAACTCGGCTTTCCAGCGACTGGAGCAGTGGCTCCCGGCCAGGCTGCGCTATGCCAACCCGGGCGACAAGCTGCACAAGGCGGCGGAGATTCTGGCGGTGCGCTCGCCCGAGGAGATTTACCTGGGGCTGGTGTCGCACTGGAAAAATCCCGCGCAACTGGTGCCGGGTAGCCACGAACCTTTGACGCTACTCACCGACCCCTGCCAGCAAGCCGATCTGCCCGATTTCGAGCACCGCATGATGGTTCTGGATACGGTGACCTATCTGCCAGACGACATTCTCACCAAGGTGGACAGGGCGGCCATGGCCGTGAGCCTGGAAACTCGGGTACCACTGCTCGACCACAGGTTGGTGGAATTCGCCTGGACTTTGCCGCTGGACATGAAAATCCG
>CAMTWC010000089.1:0-12332 GCA_947085345.1 uncultured Gammaproteobacteria bacterium
AATCTTCGCCGGGATGACCGCCCCCATATGCTGTACCTGCTCGCGTCGTCAGAAAACCGCGTAGATACAGCATTTCAGGGGTGTCGGTCATCCCATTTCTCCGTAGGATTTACCGGAAGAGCCCGGTAACGCAACCCTGCAATGGGGTGCAGCATGAGCGGCATGCCCAAATTCCCCAGTGCGGCCCGGAATACGCTTACGAGGACGGCACCATGTATGAGTGTCCGGAATGCGCCCATGAATGGCCCAAGGATGCGCCCGCGGCTGCGGACAACGCACGGGTCGTGCGCGATTCCGACGGCAATGTGCTGCAGGACGGCGACACGGTGAAGGTGATCAAGGACCTGAAGGTCAAGGGCTCGCCCCTGGTCGTCAAGGTGGGAACCAAGGTGAAGAATATCCGCCTCGTCGAGGGTGATCACGACATCGATTGCAGGATCGATGGCATCGGTGCGATGGCCTTGAAGTCGGAGTTTGTGAGGAAGGCGTAGGGCGGCCGGAGTATGGGGTTTGCCGAAACAAAAACGGGGCCGCAGCCCCGTTTTTGTTTCCGATTGCAACAGCCCAATCAACTTAGCACATCGGCCCAGATGTTCTTCGCCCACGATTCATTGTAGGAGAAGTTGAGCGCGTCACCCTTGGGCGTGGCACCGCCTTCGGGCGCGCTGACGTAGCCCTTGCCGGCATCGAAGCGCCACACGTTGGCGACATAGCCGGAGGTGGTGCCGGAGGTGGCCGAGTAGCAGGTGTTGGCGACGACCGGGATGGGGTCGGGCTGACGCCCTGCCAGCAGCTCGACGATGGCGGCGGCGCAGATCTTGGCGTGGTTGGTCGCCATGTGGCCGGACTTCGGCAGGGTTGACAGCACCGAGTCGCCGATGATGTGGACGTTGGGCACGGTGGTCGATTCGAAGGTGACGAGGTTGACCGTGCACCAGTTGCCGGCGCTGTCGTTGCGAGCGCCGGCCAGGGCGCAGAGTTCGCCCGCGCGCTGTTTGGGTACGACGTTGAGCACGTCGCCCTTGACCGCGTCGAACTCCGTCGTGACGGTCATGCTGCTGCCGTCGACCGCGAGCGGGGCGTTGTTGGGGCGGTAATCGATCATGCCCGGGTAGAAGGTATTCCAGGCATCGGTGAACAGCGGTTTTTTGGACACGATGTCGGAGTTGCCGTCGAGCAGGATGATCTTGGACTTCGGCTTGGCCTGCTTGAAATAGTTGGCCACCATGCATGCGCGCTCGTAGGGTCCGGGCGGGCAGCGGTAGGGTGTGGTCGGTACCGACATGACGAAGGTGCCGCCGTCGGGCATGGCTTCGAGCTGCTTCCTCAAGAGCGCGGTCTGCGCGCCGGCTTTCCAGGCGTGGACGACCTTGCCGGCGGCTTCGGCTTCCTTGAAGCCCTTCACCGTGTCGGTAAGGATTTCGATGCCGGGGGCGAGCACCAGGCGGTCGTAGCCGATGCTGGCGCCGCCGCGGGTCTTGACGGTGCGCTTGGCGGGATCGATGGCGACGACGCTGTCCTTCACCATCCTGATGCCGTGGCGGGGCAGCTTGTCGTAGCCGTGGGTGATGTCGTCCATGGTCCGCAGGCCGCCGATCACCCAGTTGGAAATCGGGCAGGAAACAAACTTGTCGTTCGGCTCGATCAGGGTGACGTCAATGCCGGGGCCCCACTGGCGCAGGTATTTGGCGCAGGTGGCGCCGCCGAAACCGGCGCCGACCACGACGACGTGGGCGCGGGCCTTGGATGCGGACTGGGTGGCGCAGCCGGTGAGCGTGACCGCTGCGCCTGCACCGGAAATTTTCAGAAAGTCGCGACGATTCAGAGTCATGTTATGGGTCTCCTTGATGGATTACTTCAGGCTGGCGAAATAGGCGCCCATGGCCTCGAATTCGGCGTCGGTATAGCCGGATGCGTGGCGTTTCATGATGGACGCGGGGCGTGCGCCCGACTTGAAGTCCTTCATGGCTTTCACGAAGTAATCCTTATCCAGCCCGGCCAGGTTGGGGATGGCACCCTGGCTCTTGCCGCCGGGGCCGTGGCAGGACATGCAGGTGGATGCGATGGACTTGGTGTGGATGTCCGCAGCGCTGGCGATGCCGGAGAGGGCGAGGCCGACGAAGCCGGCGAACGCCAGGGTCATTGTCTTGTACATAGACTCCTCCATGGAGTTGAGGGACAGAAACCGGGATCGTGATGCCCCGGAAGCCTTGAAACTGGCCGGTCTTGGAGGCCGCCAGTTCAGGTGTACCATGCTGTAGTAGTAGGAAAATCTTGTCAACAAGCAGGCGCTTATATAGCGCGGCTGTCCAGCGTGCTGAATAAACGCTTTACAAGCCTAGTATCTAACGCTTCGCGCCCAGGTTCAGGGCCAGATTGTTGCTGGTCTGGCGCGCCTGTTCGTCGGCCTCGCGATCCCAGGTTTCGCTGACCCAGCCGCCCAGGTTTTCCAGCGCGATGCAGCCGAGCGCGTCTATCCATTGCGGATGCTCGTTGAGCGCGGGGATGTAGTGGAAGGCCTTGCCACCCGCCGCGAGAAAACTGGCGCGGCCTTCCATTGCCAGTTCCTCCAGCGTTTCCAGGCAGTCGGCGGTGAAGCCGGGCGCGACCACGTCGACCCGGTTCACGCCCTCGCGGCCGAGCGCTTCCAGCGTCTTGTCGGTGTAGGGCTGCAGCCATTCGGCGCGGCCGAAGCGCGACTGGAAGGTGAGACGGAACTGGCCGGGCTTCAGCCCAAGCGCTCCCGCCAGCAGCCGCCCGGTTTTCTGGCACTCGCAGTGGTATGGGTCGCCCTTGTCCAGGGTATAGCGCGGCACGCCGTGAAAGCTCATCAGCAGCACATCGGGGCGGCCGTGCATCTGCCAGTAGTCGCGGATATTGGCGGCCAGCGCGTGGATGTAGGCGGGGTGGTCGTGGTAGTGCTTCAGCGTGCGCAGTGCCGGCTGGTTGCGGGTTTTTTGCAGCCAGGCGTAGGCGGCGTCGAACGCGGTGGCGGTGCTGGAGGCGGCGTATTGCGGGTAGGACGGCAGGATCAGGATGCGGTCGCAGCCGGCGGCCTTCATCCGTGCCAGGGTGTCGGGAACCGACGGCTGGCCGTAGCGCATCGCATATTCGACCATGAAGGGGCCGGCGACCTTTTCGCTGAGCCAGCCTTTCAGCAGCTTGGCCTGCTTCTCGGTGTGGACCTTGAGCGGCGAACCGTCGGCGGTCCAGATCGCCGCGTATTTCCCGGCCGATTTTTTCGGCCGGGTGTTGAGGATGATGCCGTTGAGGATCAGCCACCACACGGCGCGCGGAATTTCCACCACGCGCGGGTCGGAGAGGAATTCCTTGAGATAGGGCCGCAATGCCCTGGCGGTGGGCGCCTCGGGGGTGCCGAGGTTGACCAGCAGGATGCCGGTCTTGGACTGCTGGCCGTGAGCGTAGTCGGGTTCTTTCAGGTATTTCATCAGTGGTGCGACAGCGCGCTCGACAGGAGCTTGGCGGTGATGTCGACGATCGGCACCACGCGCTCGTAGGCCATGCGGGTGGGGCCGACCACGCCGAGCGTGCCGACCACCTGGCCGTCGATGGAATAGGGCGCGCTGACCAGGCTGCATTCGTCGAGCGGCAGCAGCTCCGATTCGCCGCCGATGAAGATCTGCACGCCGGTGGCATTGCGCGACTGGTCGAGCAGTTGCAGCAGGCCGGTTTTCTGCTCGAAGGCGTCGAACAGGCGGCGCAGGCTGCCCATGTTGCTGGAGAGTTCCTGCACGTCGAGCAGCTTGCGGCTGCCGGACACCACCATGTTTTCCTGGCTGGCGTCGTGCGCCTGGCTGCCGGCGTCTACTGCGGCGGCCATCAGGCGGGTGATGTCGTCGCGCATGCGGCCGAGTTCGTCGCGCAGCTTGCCGCGCACCTGGTCGAAACTGTGGCCGGAAAAGTTCTGGTTGAAGAAATTGGCGGCCTCGGTCAGCGCGGAAGCGCTGTAGGGCTGGTTGGTGAGGATGACGCGGTTCTCGACCTCGCCTTCCATGGTGACGATGATGAGCAGGATGCGCTTGTCCGACAGACTGAGGAATTCGATCTGGCGGAATGCCGGGCTGCGGCGCGGCGTCATCACCAGCCCGGCAAACTGGCTGAGGTCGGACAGCATCGTCGAGGCCGCGGTCATCAGCCGCTGCGGATCGGACGGCGTCAGGCTGGATTCGAGCTGGCTGAAAGCGCGCTGGTCCAGCGGGCGCACCGTCAGCAGCGTGTCGACAAAGAAACGGTAGCCGCGCGGCGTCGGCACCCGCCCGGCCGAGGTATGCGGGCTGGCGACAAAGCCCATGTCCTCGAGGTCGGCCATGATGTTGCGGATGCTGGCCGGCGACAAATCCAGCCCGGCGTGCTTAGACAGGGTGCGCGAGCCCACGGGTTCGCCCTCGCTAATGTAGCGTTCCACCAGGGTTTTCAGCAGGATGCGGGCGCGGTCGTTAAGCATGCGTAATTATAAGCGGAGAGTCGAGAGTCGAGAGGGGACTTGTTGCTCTCCGCTCTCGGCTCTACGCTTATAATCGTCCCTCATGCAAACCCCTTTCCAAACCGTCGGCCTCGTCGGCAAATACGATAATCAGGGCATGGAAGCCCCCGTGCGTGCGCTGGCAGAATTTCTGCACGCGCGTGGGCATGCGGTCCTGCTGGCCTGCCAGACTGCCGAACATTTCGGAATCAAGGATTTCCCCACCCGCAATCTGCACGATCTGGCGACCGAGAGCGATGCCGTGGTGGTGCTGGGCGGCGACGGCACCATGCTGTCGATCGCGCGCGAACTGGCGCCGCACGGCGCGCCGCTGATCGGCATCAACCAGGGGCGGCTGGGCTTTCTCACCGACATCACGGTCGACGACATGTTCGATGCCGTCGCGGAAATTCTCAGCGGCCAGTATGTGGCGGAAGAACGCATCCTGCTGAACGGGCAGGTCCACCGCGGCGGCGAGCGCGTGTTCCAGTCCACCGCGTTCAATGATGTGGTGGTGGGCAAGGGCGGATCGGGCCGCCTGATCGACCTGGAAATCGCCATCAACAGCGAGTTCGTCTACAGCCAGCGGGCCGACGGCCTGGTGGTCACGACGCCGACCGGCACCACGGCATACGCGCTGTCGGCAGGCGGCCCCATCGTGCATCCGACGCTGGAAGCCTTCGCGCTGGTGCCGATCTGTCCGCACACCCTGTCGGCGCGTCCCATCGTGGTGAACAGCCATTCGCGCATCGAACTGCACCTGACCTATGCCGACGACGCGCGCGCCCATTTCGACGGTCAGCAACATTTCGACCTGCAAAGCGGCGACCACGTGTGGATCACCCGCGCCAGCCGTACAGTCACCCTGCTGCATCCGCATTCCTACAGTTACTACGACACCCTGCGGCAAAAGCTGCACTGGGGCAAGAAGCTTTAACGCGCAGCACGTCCCCCATGCTGTCGCATCTCTCCATCCGCAACTACCTGCTGGTCGAATCGGTCGAGCTCGATTTCGCGCCGGGGCTGACCGTGCTCACCGGCGAGACCGGTGCCGGCAAGTCCATCCTGGTCGATGCGCTGGCGCTGGCGCTGGGCGACCGTGCCGAGGGCGGCGTGGTGCGACAGGGGGCTGCGCGTGCCGAAATCGCCGCCGAATTCGAGATCGACGGACGGCCGCAGCTTGCGGCCTGGCTCGACGAGGCCGGCTTCGCGTCGGACGGCGGCGCGCTGATCCTGCGCCGCGTGATCGACGCCGGCGGCCGCTCGCGCGCCTTCATCAACGGCAGCGCCGCGCCGCTGACACAGTTGAAGGAAGCCGCCGAATTTCTGCTTGATATCCACGGCCAGCATGCGCACCACGCCTTGCTGCGTCCGCAGACCCAGCGCGAGGTGCTCGACGCCTACGCCGGCGCGCTTCCGCAGGCCGCCGCCGTGCGTGACGCCTGGCACGCCTGGCAGGCCGCGCGGCAGCGGCGTCTGGACGCCGAGTCACACGGCCAGGCGCGGCAGATCGAACGCGAGGGCCTGACGCTGACGGTGGAGGAATTGCGTGCGCTGGGCGACGACCTCGCGCGCTGGGACGAGATCCAGACCGAGCATGCGCGGCTGGCGCACGTCACCACCCTGCTTGAAGGCAGCCAGGCGCTGATCGAGGGACTCGACGAGGGCGAGGCCGCGGTATCCAGCCAGCTCGGCGAACTGAGCGCGCGGCTCGACGCCATGCAGGCGGTGGACGACAGCCTGGGCGAGATCGCCGCGCTGCTGAATGCGGCCAGTGCCAATGTGGCCGAAGCGGTGCACGCGCTGCGCCGCTATGCCGGCCATCTCAATCTCGACCCCGAGCGGCTGGCCGAACTCGACCGCCTGCTCGCCGACATGCACCGGCTGGCGCGCAAGCACCGCGTGCAGCCGGACGCCCTGGCCGGTCTGCTCGAACAGTTTCGGGCGCGGCTGGCCGAACTGGCCGCCAGCGACGACCTCGACGCGCTGCAGGCGAATGAGGACGCCGCCTGGGCGCGCTACCAGACCGACGCGAAACAGCTCAGCGCGCTGCGCCGCAAGGCGGCGACCGCGCTGTCGAAGCAGGTGACGGCGGCGATGCACGAACTCGCGCTGGCCGGCGGGCACCTCGATATCGTTTTGCAGCCGACCGGCGAGGCGCGCGCGCACGGACAGGAAGATATCGGCTTTCTCGTGGCCAGCCATCCCGGCCTGCCGCCGGGGCCGCTGGGCAAGGTGGCGTCGGGCGGCGAGCTGTCGCGCATCAGCCTGGCGATCCAGACCGCGCTGTCGGGCATGGCCGGGGTGCCGACGCTGATCTTCGACGAGGTCGATGTCGGTATCGGCGGCAGCGTGGCCGAGGCGGTGGGACGGCGGCTGGCGAAGCTGGGCGAAACCCGGCAGGTGCTGGTCATCACCCACCTGCCGCAGGTGGCGGCGCGCGGCACGCAGCATTTGCGCGTGGCCAAGCAGGCCAACGGCGGTTTCGTCACCTCCAACATCGAATCGCTCGACGAGGCCGCGCGGGTGGAGGAGATCGCGCGCATGCTCGGCGGCCTGAAAATTACCGCCACCACGCGGCAGCACGCCGCGGAGATGCTCGCGGGTTGAGAACCCTGCTTGCGCTGATCCTGCTGTTCGCCGGTTCGGCCTGGGCGGACACGATGCAGGGCGTGGTCATCGTTGTGATCGACGGCGACACCGTGCTGTTCAAACCCGACCCCTACCATCCTTCATCCCGCGCCTTTCTCAAGGTGCGCCTCGCCGATATCGATGCGCCGGAAGCAAACCAGCCGCACGGCGCAGCGGCGACCCGCGCGCTCCAGGACATGGCGCTGAAGCGGCGCGCGACACTCGATGTCGTCGCCACCGATCACTACGGCCGCAAACTCGGGCGTCTCGATGTCGACGGCATGGCGATCAATGCGGAACTGGTGCGGCGTGGACATGCCTGGACATCGTTGCGCGATGCCGACGATCCCTTGCGCAGCGTGCAGGAAGAAGCGCGCCGGGCGCGGCGCGGGCTGTGGCAGGACGCCGACCCGACGCCGCCGTGGGTGTGGCGGCGCACCCAGCCGGTATCGGCGAACTGAATCAGCCGGCGGCTTCGCGCGGCGTGCCGTCCGGTAGCGCCACGTGGCACTCGCGGAAAATCCGTGCCGTGCAGCTGCGGCAGATCTCGTTGTCCAGCCGCGGATAGATTGCCTGGATGGCGTCGCCCTTGTGGCGGAAAATCTGGTCTTCTCCGACCGTGTCGACCTGGCCGCTGCGGCGCAGCATCTCGCAGAAATCCGGCTGTACGCCCACCAGGTACAGCCCCCCGCCCAGCTTGCGCCGCCGCGTGGCCTCCTTGGCCAGCAACTCGGCGCCCGCGAGGTCGATGAAACCGATCGCGCGCGCGGAGATCAGCAGATGTTTCTTCTGCGGGGCGGCCTCGTCGACGTTGCGGAAATGCTGCTGCACGTGCTCGACCGCGCCGAAGAAGATCAATCCTTCCACGCGCAGTATGGCCATCTGCGGGCAGGTGGGCGTTCCTACCGCGGCGGGCACGAACTTGCGGCGCGGGTTGCCGAGCTCGGATGCGAGCGGAACCAGTTCGCGGATCGACGGTTGCGAGGTGCGGTACAGATAGAACAGCAGCGAAACCAGGATGCCGAGGAAGATGCCTTTTTCCAGATCGACCAGGGTGCCGGCGAAGGTAAGCGCGAGCACGATGCGCTCGCGCTTGTGGCGCTTGAAGATTTCGCCGATGTGGTGGAAGTCGATCAGGCTCCACGCCACGATGAACAGGATCGCCGCCATCGACGGCACCGGCAGGTAGGCCGCGAGCGGCGCGACCAGCAGCACGATGAAGAGCAGGAACACCGCCGACAGCGCAGCGGCCAGCGGCGTCTTCGCGCCCGCGGCGTAGTTGACGCCGCTGCGGTTGAACGAGCCGCTGGAGGCGTAGCCGGAGAAAAAGCTGCCGGCGATGTTGGACAGGCCCTGGCCGACGAATTCCTGGTTGCTGTCGATGCGCTGGTCGGACTTGATCGCGACCGAGCGTGCAATCGCCACCGCTTCGGTGAGCGCCAGGATCGCGATGATGGTGGCGGGAAACAGGGTCTGCTTGATCGCGGTGAACGAGAAATCCGGCAGCGAAAACGGCGGGAACGAGGCCGCCAGCGCGCCGACGGTGCGGATGCCGGTGTGCTCCGCGCCGTATTGCGCATTGAGGAGGGCCGCCACCACGCTGCCCGCCACCATGGCGACGATCATGTACGGCAGCTTCTGCAGGTAGCGTTTGGCAAGCATGCCCGACAGCAGCGTGACCATGCCTACCGTCAGTACCCAGGGCTGGATGTCCGCGAGGTGGGTGCCGAACTGGATCAGCACTTCGTGGAAGTGCGCGCCGCGCGGCATCTCCAACCCGAAGAAATTCTTGATCTGGCTGGCGGCGATGAGGATGGCCGCGCCCGCGGTGAAGCCGATGATGACGGTGTGCGAAATGAAGTTGACCAGCGCGCCCAGGCGCGCCAGGCCCATCGCCAGCTGGATCAGGCCGGCGAGGAAAGTCAGCGTGAGCACCAGGCCGATGAACTGCGGGCTGCCGGGTTCGGCCAAGGGGCTGATCGAGGCGAATACCACGATCGAGATCGCCGTCGTCGGCCCCGACACCAGGTGCCAGCTCGACCCCCACAGCGCCGCGACGATGGCGGGCACCATCGCCGCATAGAGGCCGTATTCGGGCGGCAGCCCGGCAATGGTGGCAAACGCCACCGCCTGCGGTAGCACGATCATCGCGCCTGTGAGTGCGGCAACGCTGTCGGCCTTGAAGGTTTGCGGGGTGACGTTGGGCCACCAGCGCAGGAAGGGCAACAGGCGATACAGCCACAGCGGGCAAGCCTTGAGGTCGATCACGCAAACTCCAGAAGAATATTAGCGAATAATACTATAGCTCGTTGTCATAAAAGGATTTTTACCTCAGAAAGCATGCATTGATTGGGCCGTCCGGTTTTATAATTGCGGGCAAACCCCGCACCAGACGGGGTCCTGACGACAACATAACCAGAGAGAGCGAGGAAGATGAAAACCACCACGATGACGCTGTGCGCGTCCGTGCTGATGGTGTTGGCCCTGCCGGTACAGGCAGCGGGCGATCCCAAGGCCGGAAAACTCAAAACTTCAATGTGTGCCGGCTGTCACGGCATTCCCGGCTGGCGCACCGCCTATCCCAGCGTTTACAGCGTTCCCGTGTTGGGCGGACAGCACGCCGAGTATATCGTGACCGCGCTCAAGGCCTATAAGAGCGGCGAGCGCAATCATCCGAGCATGGCGGGCATTGCGGGTAGCCTGTCCGAACAGGACATGGAAGATATCGCAGCATATTACGCGTCGTCATACACCGGCCCTGCCAAATAACCGAGGACAACACCATGAAAAAAACAATGTTCATCCTCGCTGCCGTCGCGCTCGGTTCTTCGCTGCCGGTTCACGCCAAGGGCAACTACGAGGCGGGCAAGGCCAAATCGACCACCTGCGCTGCCTGTCATGGCGCGGACGGCGTCAGTGCGATCTCGTCCTTTCCCAAACTGGCGGGCCAGCAGCGCGACTATCTCTATCACGCGCTGAAGGATTACAAGTCGGGCAAGCGCAACAACCCGCTCATGGCCGAACAGGTGAAAAACCTGTCGGATGAGGACATGCGCGATCTGGCAATGTACTTCTCCAAGCAGAAAGGCCTGACCCTGAAGTATTAAGGCCACGCATCGGCGAAAAAACAGGCGCGGCCATGCAGATGGCCGCGCCTGTTTTTTCGGTTGCGACCGGATCAGTGAACGATGTGCTGGCGGGTGCAGGCCCGGTTGCGGCCGGCGTCCTTGGCGGCATAGAGCGCCTGGTCGGCGATGCTCACCAGTGCGTCCATGTCGATGGTGCCGGGGTCGCGCATCGCCACGCCGATGCTGACGGTGATGGTTTTATCCGTTTGTCCGATGGCAATCCGTTTTGCGCCCAGACTCGCGCGCAGGCGCTCGGCCGAAAGCATGGCGGATTTGAGGTCGGTGTTGGGACAAATGACCAGGAACTCCTCGCCGCCGATCCGGCAGACGCTGTCTTCGCGCCGTGCCGCTGCGCGCAGGGTAGCCGCGGCCTCGCGCAGTACCAGATCGCCGGCGGAATGGCCGTAGGTGTCGTTGATCTGCTTGAAATGGTCGATGTCGACCACCATCACCGAAAGCGGCAGGCCGGAGCGCGCCGCCGCACTCCATGCCTGTTCGAGCTGATCCATGGCCGAGCGGCGGTTGGGCAGCCCGGTCAGCAGGTCGGTGAGCGCGGCGTTGGCCAGCCGCCGGTTGGCTACGGCCAGTTCGGCCGCAATCTGGCGCAGTTGGGCGCGGTCCCGCTCCCAGTCGTTTTGCAGCTTAACCAGACGGTGCGCCGCTTGCAGCCGGGTGTGCAGCCCCTTGGGGCTGATGTTGCCGGGCACGTAGCCGTCGGCGCCCGCCTCGTACGCGCGGATCAGCTGGTCCTCGCCGCTGTCGTTGGCCGTCAGCAGGATGTGCATGCGGCGGCCTTCGTCGGTTGCACGCAGGGCCTGGCACAATTCGATCCCGTCGAGCAGCGGCAGATCGTAATGCGCGATGATGACGTGCGGCAGGACCTCCATCGCCAGCGCCAGCGCGGCATTGCCGTTCTCAGCCGGATAAACGAGATGCTCGCTGCCATCGTCCAGCATCGCCATGATCTTGCGGCGGGTGAAGAGGTTCGAATCCGCCACCACGATGCGCAGCGGCGTTTTATTTTCTGCCGCTTCTTCCTCGGCTGCGGGATGACCGTGACAGATCTCGGCGAAAGACGGCAGCGCTGTGGCGGGAATCCTCAGCAGCTTGCTCCAATCCTGCCAGGTGACGATCACTTCGTCGATAAAGCTCCCGGCATCTTCCTGCGGAATGTCGAGTTCGATTGCCATCCCGATCCATTCCTTCGCCAGTTGCGGGCGCCTGTCGGCCTCGGCCAGCCCGAGATCGGCCAGGCGATGCGACAGACGCAGCATCAGCATCATGCTGTTGGAACGCGAATCGTGGGGATAACTCGGGTGATCCGGGTCTTCGTAATGGGCGAGCGGTCCGGTAAAGACCTTGGGCAGACCCCAGTCCGACATCATGACGACGCCCAGCTCGGTATGGTCGGTTTCAAGACGGGCACGTTCATGGTCGCTGAGCATGTGCTCAGACTCGCCCGGATGTGCCGTCAGGATCGCGCTGTAGTCGTCGGGGTAGACGGTCGCCAGGGCCAGTTTGCCCACCTGCGCCAGCAGGCCGCAAACAAACAATTCGTCGGGCGCCGCAACATGTACCCGGGCGCCCAGGGCCTGCATGCACAGTGCCATCAGAAGTGAATGCGACCAGTAGCGCTGGTAGTCGAACGCCTTGCATGCGCCGCTGCGGTACTGGTCCAGCAGCGAGAATCCCAGTGCCAGCTGGCGTACCGTATTCATGCCCTGGCGCACCACGGCCTCCTGTACCGACACCACCGGCCGTGCGATGTGCGAAGCGGAGTTGGCCAGCTTGATCAGTCGGCCGGACAGCGCGGGGTCGGTCTGCACGACGCGTGCAATTTCAGCGAGCGTCGCACTTTCGCGCCGGGATATCTCAAGGATCGCCAGTGCAATCCCGCGAGGCGAGGGCAACTGTCCGCTGAGTTTGAGCTGTTCAAGCTGTTTCATCAACCTGGAAACCGCAGTTGGACGCGCCCGATGGTGCGTCTGGGCGCGTGGCTGCCACGAAGCGGCGAGGCGGCAGGCCGGGGCCTGCAACGAGGAGCGACCAAGGCAGGCACGCGGCCAGGCGTATCAGCGGGTGCGTAGCGG
>CAMTWC010000090.1:0-19393 GCA_947085345.1 uncultured Gammaproteobacteria bacterium
GCTCTTCCGATCTGCCACCAGCTGCTGTATTTCGAGGATTTCGGCGAATCCGACGAAGACGACTCCTTTCTCGACAAGCAGACGGCGGACGAGGCGAGCATGCCCTTGCCGCAATTGCTGGACGCCAAGCTGCGCGCCTGCATCATTGCCGCGATCGAAAACCTGCCCGAGCGCGAGCAGCTGCTGATGTCGCTGTATTACGAGCAGGAACTCAACCTGCGTGAAATCAGCGAAGTGTTCGGCGTCACCGAATCCCGCATCTGCCAGCTGCACGGCCAGGCCATCGCACGGCTGCGCGCCAGACTCAAGGAAGACGCATGGATCGCAGCAGCCTGATCGGGCTTGTGCTGGGCGTGGTCGCCATCCTCGGCGGCCAGGCGATAGAGGGCGGCCATATCGGCCTGTTCCTGCAGCCGGCCGCGTTCGTCATCGTGGTGATCGGCACCATTGCCGCGGTGCTGCTGCATCACCCGCTGCCGGTGTTCATGCGGGGGGTGCGGATGGCGAAATGGGTCTTCCGTCCGCCCGAACCGGAAGCCGACGCGCTCATCCGCCGCGTCATCCAGTGGTCGCACACCGCTCGACAGGAAGGACTGCTGGCACTGGAGAAACACGTCAACATCACCCGCGACCCGTTCCAGAAATCCGGGCTGCAGCTGCTGGTCGACGGCGCCGATGCAGACAAGCTGCGCGACACCCTCGACGTGCAGATCATCAGTTTCGAAACGGCCGAGCGCCAGGCCGCGCGGGTATGGGAGGCGGCGGGCGGCTACGCGCCCACGCTCGGCATCCTGGGCGCGGTGATCGGCCTGATCCACGTCATGGAGAACCTGTCGGATCCGAGCAAGCTGGGAACCGGCATCGCGGTCGCCTTCGTCGCCACCATTTACGGTGTCGGCCTGGCCAACCTGGTGTTTCTGCCGATCGCCAACAAGATCAAGTTCACCATCGCACGCCGGGTGGCCGAGCGCGAGATCATCTGCGACGGCCTCATCGGCATTGCCCTGGGCGACAATCCGCGCATCATCGAGGCGCGGCTAAAAGGATATCTTTAGGATCATGCGCAGACGCCGGCGCCTTGCCTCCGATCACGACAACCACGATCGCTGGCTGATCTCGTACGCCGACTTCATCACCCTGCTGTTCGCCTTTTTCGTGGTGATGTACGCCGTCTCGGCGGTCAACGAGGGCAAATACCGCATCCTTGCCAGTTCGCTTGGCGACGCCTTCGGCAAGGCGCCGAAGGGCGACGTCCCGGTGCCGCAGCTGCCCACGGCCACGCTGCCGCCCGATGTCAGGCAGCGCACCCTGAAGCAGCAGCAGACGCTCGAAGAGCAGGCGCACATGACCGAGGTGGCGAGCAACCTGATCGACGTGATGGCGCCGCTGGTGAAGGAAGGCAAGGTGCGGGTGACGCAGAGCCGGCGCGGCGTCAGCATCGAAATGGATGCCAACGTGCTGTTCGAACCGGGCCGTGCCGAACTGGAGCCGAAGTCGCTTGAAGTGCTGCGTGCGGTGGCGGGAACCTTGAAGAACGAGCCGTTCAACCTGGAAATCACCGGCCACACCGACAACGTGCCGATTCGCAATTCGATTTTTGCCTCCAACTGGGAATTGTCGGCGGTGCGGGCCACCAGCGTGGTGCGCCTGCTGGCCGACAACGGCATCGCGCCCGAGCGGCTGCTTGCCATCGGGCGCGAGGCCAGCAAGCCGCTTGCCTCCAACGACACGGCGGAAGGGCGTGCGCGCAACCGCCGGGTCGAGCTGATGATTCTATCCGGCCTGCCGGACACCATCGAGGAAATTCCGGTGCGGCCCAATCCACCCCCGCCCTTGAAAACGGGTGGATAGGCCCGATACTTCCATTCCGGATGTCCGGATTGATGAAGACAGATCATGCCCAATGACCCGCTGGAAGGCGAAGTCCTGCCCAACGACCGCCAGTTGCCGGCCGCCCCGGCGCTGCCGGCCGAACTTTACCTGCTGCCGCTGACCGAAAAGCCGTTTTTCCCGGCGCAGACCCTGCCGCTCTTGATGAACGAGGCGCCATGGTTGTCGACGGTGGAAGCCATCGGCGACACCGCGCACCACATGGTGGGGCTGGTGGTGGTCAAGCCCGACCATACCGACGACGTCAAGCGGACGGATTTCCGCAGCGTCGGCACTGTCGTGCGCATCCATCATCCGGTGCGCGCCGACGGCAAGATGCAATTCATCGCCGAAGGCGTGCGGCGTTTCCGCATCGTCGAGTGGCTGTCCGAAACCGCGCCCTACAAGGTTCGCGTCGAGTATCCGAACGAGCCGGGCAAGCCGGATTCCGGGGAAATCCGCGCCTATTCCATCGCCATCATCAACACCATCAAGGAACTGCTGCCGCTCAATCCGCTGTACTCGGAGGAGCTCAAGTTCTTCCTCAACCGCTTCGGGCCGAACGAGCCTTCGCAGCTGACCGACTTCGCCGCCAGCCTCACCACCGCATCGAAACAGGCCTTGCAGGATGTGCTGGAGGCCTTCAGCCTGAAAAAGCGCATGGAGAAGGTGCTGGTGCTGCTGAAGAAGGAACTCGACGTGGCGCGCCTGCAGTCGGACATCCGTGAAAAGGTCGACGAGAAGATGAGCGAGCAGCAGCGCGAGTTCTTCCTGCGCCAGCAGCTCAGGGCCATCCAGAAGGAACTCGGCATCGCCAAGGATGACAAGACCGCCGAGCTCGATACTTTCAACGAGCGCATTGCCAGGCTGACGCTGCCCGAGCAGGCGAAAAAACGCATCGACGAGGAGATGCACAAGCTCTCCTTGCTGGAGACAGGCTCGCCGGAATACACCGTCACCCGCAACTACCTCGACTGGCTGACCGTGCTGCCCTGGGGCGTGCACACGCAGGACAAGGTCGACCTCGAACACGCGCGCAAAATACTCGACCGCGACCACGACGGGTTGGAGGACGTCAAGGACCGCATCGTCGAATTCCTCGCTGTCGGCGCCATGCGCGGCGAAATGGCAGGCTCGATCCTGCTGCTGATTGGACCGCCCGGCGTCGGCAAGACCTCGATCGGCAAGTCGGTCGCCGAGGCGCTGGGGCGCAAGTTCTATCGCTTTTCGGTCGGCGGCATGCGCGACGAGGCCGAGATCAAGGGCCACCGCCGCACCTATATCGGCGCCATGCCGGGCAAGTTCGTGCAGGCGCTAAAGGAAGTCGGCTCGGCCAACCCGGTCATCATGCTCGACGAAATCGACAAGATCGGCGCTAGCTACCAGGGCGACCCCGCCTCGGCGCTGCTGGAAGTGCTCGACCCCGAGCAAAACGCCGACTTCCTCGACCATTACCTCGACGTGCGCTTCGATTTATCCAAGGCGTTGTTCATCTGCACCGCGAACGATTTATCGATCCCCTCGGCGCTCTTGGACCGCATGGAAGTCATCCGCCTGTCGGGCTACATCACCGAGGAAAAGATCGCCATCGCCAAACACCACCTGTGGCCGCGCGTGCTGGAGCGGGCCGGGCTGAAGAAAAACCAGCTCGCGATCAGCGAAGGCGCGCTGCGCCACGTGATCGAGGGCTACGCGCGCGAGGCCGGGGTGCGTAACCTGGAAAAGCAGCTGGGACGGGTGGCCAGGAAGGCCGTGGTGAAGATCCTCGGCGGCGGCGCCACGCCGATCAAGATCGGCGTCAGGGAAGTCGAGGCCTACCTCGACAAGCCGGTGTTCAGCCGCGAAAAACCGATGAGCGGCGTCGGCGTCGTCACCGGCCTGGCTTGGACCTCGATGGGCGGCGCGACGCTGCCGGTCGAGGCGACGCGGGTGCACACCCTGAATCGCGGCTTCAAGCTCACCGGCAAGTTGGGCGAGGTGATGAAGGAGTCGGCCGAAATCGCCTACAGTTACGTCGCCTCGCACCTGAAAACCTATGGTGCCGACAGCAAGTTTTACGATACCAGCTTCGTTCACCTGCACGTGCCGGAAGGCGCCACCCCCAAGGACGGCCCCAGCGCCGGCGTTACCATGGCGACCGCGCTGCTATCGCTAGCCAAGAATCGGAAAATCGGCCGGCCGCTGGCGATGACCGGCGAACTCACGCTGACCGGCCAGGTGCTGCCGGTGGGCGGCATCCGCGAGAAAGTCATCGCCGCGCGCCGCGTCGGCATCGCCGAGCTGATTCTGCCCGACGCCAACCGGCGCGATTTCGATAAGCTGCCCGGGCACATCCGCGCCGGGCTGACCGTGCATTTTGCCAAACGCTATCAGGATGTGGCGGCGGTGGTGTTCGGCCATTCCTGAAGCTGGCGGGCAGGGGGCCAGTCTCGGGTAAAATGCCGGCATGAACGAAGCCGAGCTTCTCGATCCGCCGCCGCTGGAAACGCCGCCCGCACCCGTCATCAAGGTGCGCGGCGAGCCGCTTACAGAACTGCCGCAGGATCTCTATATCCCGCCGGATGCGCTCGAGGTGTTTCTCGAAGCCTTCGAGGGCCCGCTCGACCTGCTGCTCTACCTGATCCGCCGCCAGAACCTCGACGTGCTGGACATCCCGATGGCGGCGCTGACCAAGCAATACATGGCCTACGTCGAAGCGGCGCGCGCGACGAGGCTGGAGCTGGCGGCGGAGTATCTCTTGATGGCGGCGATGCTGATCGACATCAAGTCGCGCATGCTGCTGCCGCGCCGCGAGCAGAGCGAGGAGGCGAGCGAGGGCGACGATCCGCGTGCCGAGCTGGTGCGCCGCCTGCTGGAATACGAGCAGATGAAGCTTGCCGGCCAGCACCTCGATGCCCTGCCGCAGGCCGGGCGCGACTTCGACACGGTCAGCGTGTTCCTGCCGGCGGCGGCCAGGCAGCTGCCGAGTATCCATCCCGAGGAACTGGCCGCAGCCTGGCTTGCGATCCTGTCGCGCGCAAAGAACCGCACCCACCACCGCATCGGCCGCCAGGAACTGTCGATCCGAGAACACATGAGCCGCATCCTGAAGCGCCTGACGCCGGGCGAGTTCATGGAATTCAAGGACCTGTTCCCGGATGCGTCGACCGTGCATGAACTCGTGGTCACCTTCCTCGCGGTGCTGGAACTGATCAAGGAAACCCTGCTCGACGTGACCCAGGCCGAGCCGTTTGCCCCCATCTACGTGAAGCTCCATGAATCTGCAACCGAATGACCATCCCGACGATTTGAAACTGGTGCTGGAAGCCGCCCTGCTGGCGGCGGTCGAGCCGCTGACGCTCGTCGAGCTCAAGCGCATGTTCGAACAGGATGACCCTAATCAAGGCCTGTCCAACGAGGTGCTGCGCCGCGCGCTCGACGAACTGCGCGGCGCATGGCACGGCCGCGGGGTGGAGCTGGTACAGGTGGCCGACGGCTGGCGCTTCCAGACGCGCGCCGAAATGCAGCCCTGGCTGTCGCGGCTGAAGAACGAGAAGCCGCCGCGCTATTCGCGCGCGGTGCTGGAAACGCTTGCCATCATTGCCTACCGCCAGCCGGTCACGCGCGGCGACATCGAGGACATCCGCGGCGTCTCGGTCAATCCCAACATCATCAAGACGCTGGAGGAGCGTGGCTGGATCGAGGCCATCGGCCACCGCGACGTGCCGGGACGCCCGACGCTGTTCGGCACCACCGGGCATTTCCTCAGCGACCTGGGGCTGGTCACCCTGTCCGAACTGCCACCGCTGGAAGAGCTCGGCAACCTGGTCACCCCGGATGAAACTGCATTAATTCCTGAATTGCGCGGCGAATTGCTGGACAATGGCGTCCCCCAGACGTTTGGCGCGGTGATCGAAACCGCCCGCGTCGGCACCGCACCGGTTGGTGCAGCCACCGAGATTACCTGAATATGGCCACCCGCTCGACATCTCCCATCCGCCGCTCGCCCACCGCGCCCATGGGGCGTGCGGCGAGCCGCCTGCAGCAGGCAATCGCCCCCGAGGCGCCGAGCGAGCGCCTGCAAAAGGCGCTCGCCTCGGCCGGCCTGGGCTCGCGCCGCGAAATGGAGGAATGGATCGCCGAGGGCCGCGTGCAGGTCAACGGCGAGACCGCCACCATCGGCAGCAAGGTCGGGCCGCGCGATATCGTCAAGGTCAGCGGCCGCCGCATCTACCTGCGCTTTGACGAGAAGCGCACGCGCATCCTGATCTATCACAAGTCGGAAGGCGAAATCGTCACCCGCGACGACCCCAAGGGCCGTGCCACCGTATTCGACAGCTTGCCCCGCCTGCGCGGCGCCAAGTGGATTTCCATCGGGCGGCTCGACTACAACACCGACGGCCTGATGGTCTTCACCACCTCGGGCGAACTCGCCAACCAGCTGATGCACCCGCGCTTCGAAGTCGAGCGCGAATACGCGGTGCGCGTGCTGGGCGAGCTGACCGAGGACATGATTGCGCAATTGCTGGCGGGGGTGGAACTCGACGACGGCCCGGCGCAGCTGCAGAGCTGCTTCGCCGCCGGCGGCGAGGGCGCCAACCGCTGGTACCGCGTGGTGATCAAGGAAGGCCGCAAGCGCGAGGTGCGGCGGCTGTTCGAACATTTCAACCTCACCGTATCGCGCCTCACCCGCATCCGCTTCGGGCCGATCGCGCTGCCGCCGCAGTTGCGGCGTGGGCAGAAAATGGAGCTCGACGACGATCTGGTCGCACGCGTGATGGAATGGGCGGGCATGGCGCCCAGCCCGCGCCGGCAAATGCGCGGCGTGCCGGACAAGCACACTCGCAAGCCGCGCATGCGTTGATGCATTAAGAAACCAGCGGGCGTACCCGCTGGATGCGGCTTACTTTTCGGTCAGCTTCTTGATTACGCCGGCGGCCCATTCGCGGCCGCCCAGGCCGAAGGCCAGCGCAAACGCCAGACCGACCGCCCCGAAGCCGATCTGGAACGCAGCGGTGAGGAGGCTGGTGCCGATCTCGAGCTGTTCCAGCGCCACGAACACCACAAAGATGATGACCCCGTATTCGGACAGCGTGCTGATGGTGAGCGCGCCCTGCACGCCGATGTTGTTGAGGTAGGCGAACACCATGCGGTTGATGAAGCGCGCCACCAGCACGCCGAACACCAGCACCAGGATGGAGACGATGAGGTTGGGAATGTAGAGCACCACCTTGTTGAACAGTTCGGCGACCATGTGCAGGCCGAGGCTGTTGGCCACGGTGACGACGACGACGAAGATGATGATCCAGTAGGCCAGGCTGGCGAGCAGCTTCGACAGCGACACGTCCAGATTGCCCTGCTTGAGGAAGGCCTCGATGCCGGTTTTTTCGGCCATGTTGTCGAAGTGCAGGACGTCGAGCAGTTTCATCACGCCGGTACGGACCACATTTGCAAGCAGCCAGCCGACAAACAGCAGCAACAGCGCCGCCAGCAATTGCGGCACGAAACCCGCAAGCTGCGTCCAGAAAGTGCTCAGGGAAACAATAAAGACATCGAGTTGTTGCTGCATGACACGCTCCTTCATTGCTGCTGAAAGGGCGCATTATAGCGAACGCTCCGTGAAGCCTTTGCAAGCCGGTGCATGTGGCCGGGCCTATGGCAAACCGCTGTCCCGCACACGACTTTATGCATACACTGTAAAAACCCAAGCGAATTTCCCGGCCCATGCCCACCCGATCCGATCGAGCTGGATTTCTGCCCGTCGCGCAACTGCCTACGCTGGTGGCCCGGCTGATGGCGCTCGGCTATCAATGCCTGGGGCCGGCCGTGGAGAACGGCGCCATCGTCATGCGTGAACTGGATGCGCCCGATGCTTTGCCGCGCGGCCTGCAGGCCGAGCAGGCGCCGGGGCACTACCGGGTGACGCAGGATCCACAGAATCGCTACTTCGCCTGGGCCAACGGCCCGCAGGCGATCAAGCCGCAGGCATTTGCGCCGACGGAATCGCTGTGGCGCGCGGAACGGGATGCCGCTGGCACCCTGCAATTCGCCGTCGTGGTTCCAGATGCGCCTGCACAGGCCCTCATCGGCGTACGCGCCTGCGACCTTGCCGCACTGGCCGTGCAGGATGCGCATTTCCTGCGCGAGGGCCGGCGCGACGCGCACTACGCGCAACGGCGCGAACGCCTGTTTCTGGTCGCGGTGCAATGCGCCGAGCCTGCGGCGACGTGCTTTTGTGCCTCCACCGGCGACGGCCCGACCCCGACCGTGGGCTACGATCTTGCGCTGGCCGAACTGGCGGAGGGTTTCATGGTCGAGGCGGGCAGCGACAAGGGCGCATCCGTGCTCGACGCGCTGAACCTGTCTGCGGCCACGCCGCAGCAGATCGACGCGGCCCGTCAGCAGGGTCAGGCCGCTGCTGACGCGCAGACGCGCAGCGTGCCTGCACGCAACAACCTGCGCGACGTCCTGATGGGCCGGCTGGGGCATCCGCACTGGGACACGGTGGCGGCGCGCTGCCTCGCCTGCGGCAACTGCACCGCGGTGTGCCCGACCTGCTTCTGCCATGCCGAAATTGACACGCCTGCGCTCGATGGCCAGAGCAGCCGGCACGAACGGATCTGGGATTCCTGCTTCGGCGAGTCGCACGGCCATCTGCATGGCTTCAACGTGCGGTCCGACATCAAGAGCCGCTACCGCCAGTGGCTCACCCACAAGCTCGCCACCTGGCACGACCAGTTCGGCCGCAGCGGCTGCGTCGGCTGCGGCCGCTGCATCGCCTGGTGTCCGACGGGCATCGACCTGACCGAGGAAGTCGCCGCCTTGACGGCTGGCGAGGGAAAGCCATGAATGTGCCGAACCGGATCGACGCCGACGCGCCGCACGTCGCCACCGTGGTGGCGCGCACCCAGGAGTCGCTCACCATCTTCACCCTGCAGTTGCGCCTCGACGATGCGGCGGCGCAGGCAGCCTACCGTTTCGCGCCCGGCCAGTTCAACATGATCTATCTCTATGGCGTCGGCGAGGTGCCGATTTCGATCATGTCCGACCCGGAGGAGCGCGAAAACATCGGCCACACCATCCGCGCGGTGGGGCGCGTCACCCACGGATTGGCGGCACTGCAGCCCGGCGACCGTGTCGGCTTGCGCGGGCCGTTCGGACGCGGCTGGCCGCTGCAGGAAATGGGCGGGCGCGATGTCGTGCTGGTAACCGGCGGGCTCGGCTGCGCGCCGGCGGTGTCGGTCATTCATTACATCCTCAAGCGGCGCGAACGCTTCGGCAAGCTGGTCATTATCCAGGGCGTGAAGCACGCCGACGACCTGGTCTGGCGCGAGCAATACGACCGCTGGGCGAAGTTGCCGGATACCCAGGTGCTGGTGGCGGCCGACGAGGGCGGCGCGCTGTGGCCCTGGCATGTCGGGCGCGTGACGGAACTGTTCGATCTCGCCCGCTTCAACCCGGCACGCGCGGTGGCGATGATGTGCGGGCCGGAAGGCATGATGCGCGTCACCGCCGAACATCTGCAGGCGCGCGGCCTGCCAGAATCGAGCCTGTACCTGAGCATGGAGCGCAACATGCAGTGCGCGGTGGGTCGCTGCGGCCATTGCCAGTTCGGCGGCGCCTTCGTCTGCCGTGACGGCCCGGTGTTCAACTGGGTCGAGGTCAAGGCCTTGCTGGCGCATCGGGGTTTCTGATGACGAGCGTTCAGAAACCGCGCGTCGCGGTCCACAAGTTCAGCTCCTGCGACGGCTGCCAGCTGGCCTTGCTCAATCTCGGCGAGGACCTGCTCGCACTGGCCGAGCGGGTCGAGCTGGTGCATTTCGCCGAAGCCGGGCCGCTCGATCCGGATACCGACGTGGACGTCGCGTTCGTCGAAGGCAGCGTGTCGACCCCGGAAGACCTGGAACGCATCCAGCATATCCGCCGGCATAGCCGTCTGCTGATTCCCATCGGCGCCTGCGCCACCGCGGGCGGCATCCAGGCCTTGCGCAACGGCGCCAATGGCGCGCAATGGGTGGCGCAGATCTACAGCCATCCCGAGGCGATCGCCAGCCTTGCGCATTCCACGCCGATTTCCAGCCACGTGAAAGTGGATTTCGAACTGTGGGGCTGCCCGGTCAACAGCCGGCAGATGCTGGCAGTGGTGAATTCGCTGCTGCTCGGGGTGGCGCCGCGCGACAACGCCGACAAGGTGTGCACCGAATGCAAGCGCCACGGTTATCCCTGTGTGCTGGTGAGCCGCGGCGTCGCCTGCATGGGACCGGTGACGCGGGCCGGCTGCGGCGCGCTGTGCCCAAGCCTCGGCCGCGACTGCTACGGCTGCTACGGGCCGGCGGAAAATGTCAACACCGACGCGCTGACGGCGCAATTTGCCCGTCTGGGGCTGATGCCCAAGGCTGCCGTGCAGCGCTTCCAGTCGATCAACAGCCAGGCGCCGGTATTTTTCGCGGCCGCCGACAAACTCAGGGCCGGCAGCCATGACTGAACGGCGCAGCGTGGTGATTCATGTCCCGGTGCTTGCCCGGGTGGAGGGCGAGGGCGCGCTCGACCTGCGCATCGAGGATGGCGACATCGCCGAACTGCGCCTGCGCATTTTCGAGCCGCCACGCTTCTTCGAGAAATTCCTCGAAGGCCGGCACTACACCGAAATTCCCGACATGGTGGCGCGCATCTGCGGTATCTGCCCGGTGGCGTATCAGGTCACGGCGGCACAGGCACTGGAAAGACTCTTCGGTGTCGAGCTCGATCCATGGGCGCAGGCGATGCGCCGGGTGTTCTACTGCGGCGAATGGATCCAGAGCCACAGCCTGCACATCCATCTGCTGGCCGCGCCGGACTTCTTCGGCTGCAGCAACGCCATCGAACTGGCGCGCATCGCGCCGGACGCGGTGCGCCGCGGCCTGAGGATTCAGGGCTTGGGCAACGAACTGATGGACCTGTTCGGCGCGCGTTCGGTGCATCCGGTGGGGGTGCGCGTAGGCGGTTTCCATGGCGCACCTTCGCTGGCGCGCATCCGGGACATGCGGGAAAAACTGCGCGCCGCGCTGCCCGAAGCCGAAGCGCTGATCCGCTGGGCAGCCGCTATCCCGATGCCGCAGGACGATCAGGCCTTTGTTTCGGTCGCAACGCAGCACCCGGATGTTTACGCCATCGAGCACGGCGATATCGGCGCAAGCGACGGACTGCGCATCGGGGTGGACGCCTTTGACGAACATTTTGCCGAGCAGCACGAGCCATATTCCACGGCCTTGTTCAGCACCTATCACCAGCGGCCCTACCTGGTCGGGCCGCTGGCGCGCCTGAATCTCAACCACGGCCATCTGCCCAACCCTGTCCAGGCGTTGATCACCAACATCGGCTATGCGCTGCCCAGCCGCAACCTCTTCCACAGCCTGCTGGCGCGCGCGGTGGAAATCCTGCTCGCCCTGCACGAAGCGCTGCGCTTGCTCGACGGCTACCGCGTGCCGGATTCGCCCTGGGTGCCGGTCACCCCGCGCGCCGGGGTCGCCACCGGCTGCACCGAGGCGCCGCGCGGCCTGTTGTGGCATCGCTACGAAATGGACGACGACGGCCGCGTGATCAACGCGCGCATCGTGCCGCCAACCAGCCAGAACCAGGCGCGCATCGAGGAGGATCTTCGGCTGTCTCTGCTGAACTTCGGGCTCGACCATCCGGACGATGCGCTGCGACTGCACTGCGAAAAAGTCATCCGCAACTACGATCCCTGCATTTCCTGCGCCACGCACTTCCTGCGCCTCAATGTCGAGCGCGCATGAGCCGGGTGCGCATCCTCGGCATCGGCTCGCCCTCGGGCGATGACCAGGCCGGCTGGCTGACCGTGGACGCCCTGGCGGGCTGTGGTGTGCAGGGTGATCATGAACTCGCGATCGAAAAGCTGGACAGGCCCGGCGCCAATCTGATTTTCCTGCTGGAAAACGCTGACTGGGTCATCCTGGTCGATGCCATGCAAAGCGGTGGTCAGCCCGGCCAGATACAACATCTTGATCGGAACCAATGGCCGGCATACCAGCATGGGCTTTCCAGCCACGGGCTCGGCGTGCACGGTGCCCTGTCGCTCGCGCACGAGCTCGGCAGCCTGCCATCGCGCATCGATCTGTATGGAATCGAGATCGGTCCGGCAAACCCAGGCGAGCAGGTGGGTGCCGAAATTCAGGCCGCCGCGCAGCAACTCGCCCGCCGTATCGCTGCCGATCTGGCCGCCACGCTCCGGCAGGATGAACGCACCTGTACCTGATTCAGTTTACGATAGCGTGTACGCTATCCGGGCATGGCTCAATGCTCAATCCACAGGACAAAAAAAATAACATGGCATCCCGTATTTTTTTCCAGGCCTGCCTGTTCTGGCTGGTGTCATTATCTTCGGCATGGGCCGCGCAGGAACACGTTCATGTCAGGGTCGGCATATTCGACAATCCGCCTATCGTCTCCGCGGCGCCCGGCACGCCCCCCGAAGGCATCGCGATCGACGTGATTCGTTGGGTTGCGGACAGGGAAGGCTGGCAGGTCACCTATGTCCCCGATTCCTTCGATAATCTCATGGCCCGCCTGGAGAAAGGCGACATCGATCTGCTTGCGGTCATTGCCTATAGCGGCGAGCGTGCCCAACGTTTCCGGTTCAGCCGTGAGAGCCTGATCAGCAACTGGGGCATGGTGTTCCGGCATGCAGGGGCGCATATCGATTCGCTGACCGACCTCAAGGGCAAGCGGGTCGCGCTCATGCGCAGCGGCACACACAGCCAGGCGTTGCTTGAATTGTCGAAGCAGTTCGATGCGCCGTTTACCCCTGTCTATGTGGACAATTTTCCCCAGGTGCTGGACGCGATCGTCGCGCGCCGGGCCGATGCCGGCGCGGTGAATCGGGTGTTCGCCGCGCTGCATGCCCATCAGCCTGACCTGGTTGCGACCGGCATCGTGTTCAATCCCGTCTTCGTCCACTACGCCGCGCCGAAGCATGCCAACCCCGTCATTCTTCAGACCCTCGACCGGAATCTCGCCGAGCTCAAGGCGAATCCCCAGTCGGTCTATTACGATTCGTTGCGCAAATGGCTCGAAGCGGCGCCGGCCGAACGGGTTCCCTACTGGCTCCCATGGGCAGTGGCTGCAGCCGTCAGCCTGCTTGTCCTGGCCCTGGCGATCGTGGCGCTCCTGCGCTACCAGGTGCGGCGACAGGCCGGTGAACTGCAACAGCGTGCCGATCAGTTGCAGTCTGAAATCCGGCAGCGCGAGCAGGCCCAGCAACATCTGAACCAACTGGCCTATTTCGACGGATTGACCCATCTGCCGAATCGGGAAGGCTTCCGCATCGCACTCGAGCAGACGCTGTCCGCCATGCAGAGGACCGATGAACGGCTGGCCCTGCTGTTCATCGATATCGACCGATTGAAAAACATCAACGACAGCCTGGGGCACGGCGCCGGCGATCTGCTATTGCAGCAGGTCGCATCACGCCTGCACTCGGTATTGCGCGCACATGATCATCTGAGCCGTTTCGGCGGTGATGAATTCGTGGTCATCGTGTCCGATATCGGCCCCACTCCGGATGCCGAGCTGGTGGCAACGCGCCTCCTGCAAAGCCTGTCTGCCCCGATCAATATCGGTGCCACCCAGATATACAGCAGCGCCAGCATCGGGATCGCGCTGTATCCGGACAATGCGACGTCGATGGAAGCGCTGCTCAAACACGCCGATACCGCCATGTATCAGGCGAAGGAGCAGGGCGGCAATCGTTTTCTGTTCTACCACGCGCAGCAGACCGCGCGCGTGGTAGAACGGTTGACCCTCGACACCCGGTTGCGCCAGGCGCTGGAGCGCGACGAACTGCTATTGCACTACCAGCCGATCGTGGAACTGGGCAGCGGGCGCATCATCGGGGTCGAGGCGCTGTTGCGCTGGGACGATCCGGACCACGGCCTCGTGCTGCCGGGCACGTTCATTTCCGCCGCCGAGGATACGGGCCTGATCGTTCCGCTCGGCGAATGGGTGCTGGGGGCCGGCTGTGACCAGATGCGCGAATGGCAGAAGCAGGGCAGGGCAAACGGGATGACGCTGGCGGTAAACGTCTCGACCCGGCAGTTCGAGGGACGCCGCCTGGTGAAATCGGTCGAACAGGCGCTGTCACGCTCCGGCCTTGCGCCGGAGTGCCTCGAACTCGAAATTACCGAGAATGTGATGCTGATCATGAACGACGAGGTGCGCAGCAGCCTCGACGCCTTGCGCGGCATGGGCGTGCGGCTGTCGCTCGATGATTTCGGCACCGGCTATTCCAGCCTGAGTTACCTCAAGGAACTGCCGTTTCATACGCTCAAGATCGACCAGTCGTTTGTCAGCAAAATTCCGGGACAGCCGGGCGACAGCCAGATCATCACGACGATTCTGGCACTGGCAAAAGGTTTTGATCTGGAGGCCATTGCCGAAGGCATCGAAACCCAGGCGCAATATGACTTCCTGCGTGGCCACGGCTGCGAATTCGGTCAGGGCTACCTGATGAGCCGACCCCAGCCGGCGGACGCGCTGGAAGCCATGCTCGGCCGGCCGCTGCTCGCCAGCATCGCCTAGACGATTACGGTAGATCTTCGCGCCGCAGCATGAAGACGAACTGGTCGCCGCTTTCGGTGTCGAGCCAGGTGAAGGGCAGGGTGGGGTAGGCGGCCTCGAGGGCATCGCGGTTGTGGCCGATTTCCACCACCAGCAGGCCGCCGGGATTGAGGTGTTGTTTTGCGTGGGCGAGAATCTGCCGCGTCGCGTCCAGGCCGTCCTCGCCTGAACCCAGCGCCAGCGCCGGTTCCGCCTGGTATTCCGACGGCAGCGCGGCCACCGATTCGGCGTTTACATAGGGCGGGTTGCTGAGGATGACGTCGTAGCTGCGGCTGTCCAGTGCCGCGAACAAATCCGATTCGATCAGCTCGATGCGATCCGCGAGGCCGTAGTCGGCGACGTTCTTCGCGGCGACTTCCAGCGCCTCTTTTGAAATATCCACTGCATCGACGTCGGCATTCGGGAACGCCAGCGCCGCCAGGATGGCAAGGCAGCCCGAGCCGGTGCACAGGTCGAGCGCGCGGCCGACGTCATCGGGATTCTCGACCCACGGCGCCAGCTGCTCGTTCAGCAGTTCGGCAATGAATGAACGCGGCACGATCACCCGCTCGTCGACGTAGAAACGGTGCGCGCCCAGCCAAGCTTCATTCGTCAGATACGCGGCGGGGATGCGCTCGCGCACCCGGCGCTCGATCACCGCCTGCACTTCCTCGGATTCGCCATGCGTCAGGCTGGCGTCGAGGAAGGGCTCCAGCCGGTCGAGCGGCAGATGCAGGGTATGCAGGACCAGATAGGCCGCCTCGTCGAAGGCGTTGTCGGAGCCGTGGCCGAAAAACAGCTTGGCCTCGTTGAAGCGTGACACCGCGAAGCGCAGCCAGTCGCGCACGGTGATGAGGGATTCGGTGTCGTCGAAGTGCTTCATGGGGCCAGGAGTTTTTCCAGCGTTTTCTGATAGACCGCCGACAGCCTTTCGATGTCCTCCACCGCGACGTGTTCGTTCAGCTTGTGGATGCTGCTGTTGAGCGGGCCGAACTCGACCACCTCGCGGCAGACGTCGGCGATGAAGCGGCCGTCCGAGGTGCCGCCGGAGGTGGACAGCTCGGGGGTGAGGCCGGTGACCTCCTGGATCGCCTCGGAGAGCTTGTCGCACAGGGGGCCGCGCGGGGTGAGGAAGGGCCGGCCCGACAGGTTCCAGTCGATGTCGTAATCGAGGCCGTGGCTGTCGAGGATCTCGTTCATCGCATCCATCAGGCCTTCGGCGGTGCTGGCGGTGGAATAGCGGAAGTTGAACTGGATCTCGACCACGCCGGGGATGACGTTGGTGGCGCCGGTGCCGCCGTGGATATTGGAAATCTGCCAAGTGGTCGGCGGAAACCAGGCGTTGCCCTCGTCCCACATGGTGTCGGCGAGTTCGGCCATCGCCGGCGCGGCCAGGTGGATCGGGTTCTTGGCCAGGTGCGGGTAGGCGATATGGCCCTGCACGCCCTTGACGCGTAGCGTGCCGGACAGCGAGCCGCGCCGGCCGTTCTTGATGGTGTCGCCGAACTCGGCCGCGCTGGTGGGCTCGCCGACGATGCAGTAATCGAGCAGCTCGCCGCGCGCCTTCAGCGCCTCGACCACCTTCACCGTGCCGTCGGTGGCGGGACCCTCCTCGTCCGAGGTGAGCAGGAAGGCGATCGAGCCCCGGTGATCGGGATGCGCGGCGAGGAAGCGTTCGGTGGCGGTGACGAAAGCCGCGTCCGAGGTTTTCATGTCGGCGGCGCCGCGCGCGTACAGCTTGCCGTCGCGCACGGTCGGCTCGAAGGGATCGGACAGCCACTGATCGAGCGGGCCGGTCGGCACCACGTCGGTGTGGCCGGCGAAGCAGACCACGGGAGAAGTCGTGCCCTTGCGCGCCCACAGGTTGTCGACGCCGCTGTGGCAGTGGCGCTCGATGTGGAAGCCGTGCGCCTGCAGGCGCGCGGCGATAAGATCGTGGCAGCCGGCGTCGTCGGGGGTCAGGGATTTGCGCTTGAGCAGTTCGACCGCAAGCTCGAAAGTTTCATTGGCCATGCAGTTTTATTCTCCGAACAGGATTTGATATTGGTCTTCTGCAAAACCGAGATGGTACTGGCCGTCTCGTTCCAGAACCGGCCGCTTGATCACGCTGGGCTGGGCCTGCATCAGCGCAATCGCGCCGGCTTCGTCGCTGGCAGCCGCTTTCTCGGCATCCGTCAGCTTGCGCCAGGTGGTGCCTCGCGTGTTCAGCAGGGCCTGCCAGCCGGTTTGCCGGGTCACGTCTTGCAGCCATGCCGCGTCGACGCCCTGTTTCTTGAAGTCGTGGAAGGGCACATCCTGGCCGTGTTCGGCAAGCCAGGCGCGCGCTTTCTTCACCGTGGTGCAGTTGGGGATGCCGTAGAGTTTCATGGTTTCAAGCCGTCCGCGTCGGCAAAGCCCCGCATGGACGTAAAATCGGGAACAACAAAGATGAGATTCTACCCGACCTGATGCATCCCGCCGTCCATTCCCATACTGCGCCCCCGCCGCCCGGCGACGCCAGCCTGCGTTCCCTCGGCCGCCTGTTTCCCTATCTGTGGGAATTCCGCGGCCGCGTGCTGCTGGCGCTGGCGTTCCTGGTCGGCGCCAAGCTGGCCTCGGTGGCGGTGCCGCTGGTGCTGAAGGAGATCATCGATGCGCTCGACCAGCCGCGCCCCCAACTGGTGCTGCCGCTGGCGCTGATTCTCACTTACGGCGTGCTGCGCTTCGCCAGCACCACCTTTGCCGACCTGCGCGACGTCATCTTCGCCAAGGTCACCCAGCGCGCGATGCGCCGCATCAGCATGGCGGTGTTCAAGCACCTGCACGCGCTGTCGCTGCGCTTCCATCTCGAACGCCAGACCGGCGGCATCACCCGCGACATCGAGCGCGGTTCCAAGGCGCTCTCCAGCCTGGTCGGCTATCTGCTGTTCCGCATCACCCCGACGGTGCTGGAAATCCTGATGGTCGCCGGCATCCTGTTCGTCAAGCTCGACTGGGTGTTCGGCGTGCTGACGCTGGTCACGCTCGCGGCCTACATCGGCTTTACCGTTACCATCACCGAATGGCGCACCCAGTTCGTGCGCCGTGCCAACACGCTCGATTCCGAAGCCTATGGCCGCGCCATCGACAGCCTGCTGAACTACGAGACGGTCAAGTACTTCGGCAACGAGCAATACGAGGCCAAGCGCTACGACACCAGCCTCGTCGAATGGGAAGACATGGCGCTGAAATCGCAGCGCTCGCTGGGGATGTTGAACGCCGCGCAGGCCGGCGTGATCGCCATCGGCGTGACGCTCATGGTGCTGCGCGCCGCCGCCGGCGTGGTGGAGGGCACGCTGACCCTGGGCGACCTGGTGATGGTCAACGCCTTCCTGCTGCAGATGTTCCAGCCGCTGAGCTTCCTCGGCGTGATGTACCGCCAGATCAAGGAGTCCATCACCGACGTCGAGCGCATGTTCGCGCTGATGCAGCGGCCGCGCGAGGTCGAGGACAAGCCCGATGCGCGCGATCTCGATGTGGTGGCGGGCGAGGTGAAATTCGACCACGTCAGCTTTGCCTACAATCCCGATCGTCCCATCCTGCACGACGTCAGCTTTACGATTCCGGCCGGCAAGACGGTGGCGGCGGTGGGTTCCAGCGGCGCCGGCAAGTCGACGCTGGCGCGGCTCTTGTTCCGCTTCTACGATGTCGGCGCCGGCAGCATCAGCATCGACGGCCAGGACATCCGCCACGTCACGCAGGACAGCCTGCGCGCCGCCATCGGTGTGGTGCCGCAGGACACCGTGCTGTTCAACGACAGCATCTACTACAACATCGCCTACGGCCGCCCCGAGGCCAGCCGCGAGGAGGTGATCGAAGCCGCGCGCGCCGCGCACATCCTCTCCTTCATCGAAAGCCTGCCACAGGGCTGGGACACGGTGGTGGGCGAGCGCGGGCTGAAACTGTCGGGCGGCGAGAAGCAGCGCGTGGCGATTGCGCGCACCCTGCTGAAGAACCCGGCCATCCTGATATTGGACGAAGCCACCTCGGCGCTCGACACCAAGACCGAAAAAGCCATCCAGGCCGAACTACTGGAAATCGCCCGCAGCCGCACCAGCCTCATCATCGCGCACCGCCTCTCCACCGTGGTCGAGGCCGACGAAATCCTGGTGATGGAAGGCGGCCGCATCGTCGAGCGCGGGCGCCATCCCGACCTCCTGGCGCAAAACGGCGTGTATGCCCACATGTGGGCGCTGCAGCAGCAGGCCGAGGAGGGCGGGGGGGAGTAGAGTGTGCGAAGATTCGGCAGACAAGAAAAACATTAGGGAGGACCTGTCGCGCATTTTTTTGCGAAATGTTCGCAAGACATGACGTCAGAAACAAGCAGGTATGGATCAATCTGAACAGCAATTCCTCAACGACCTCGACAAGCGCCTGTGGACCATGGCCAACAAGCTGTTGCCCATGCTCGACGCCGCCGTTTACAAGCACGTCGTGCTCGGCCTCATCTTCCTCAAATACGTGTCGGATTCTTTCAAGGAACGCCGCGCGGAGCTGCAAGCCGCTTTCGCCGACCCGGCCAACGACTACTACCTGGGCGATGACAGCGCCGGGCTGATCGAACAGGAGCTCGAAGCCCGCGACTACTACACCGAGAAGAACGTCTTCTGGGTGCCGGCGCTGGCGCGCTGGGATTTCCTGCAAGCCCATGCCAAGGTCGCCATCGGCACCGTGCTTCAGGTCAAGAACGGCAAGACCACCGAATACAAATTCAACGGCATCGGCCGCCTGCTCGACGACGCGCTCGAAGCCGTCGAGAAGGAAAACCCCAAACTCAAAGGCGTGCTGGAAAAGGCTCTTCCGGTAAATCCTACGGAGAAATGGGATGACCGACACCCCTGAAATGCTGTATCTACGCGGTTTTCTGACGACGCGAGCAGGTACAGCATATGGGGGCGGTCATCCCGGCGAAGATTTTGGGGCTTGAGGGGCA
>CAMTWC010000091.1:0-2395 GCA_947085345.1 uncultured Gammaproteobacteria bacterium
GTGCGACCTGAAAAGTCGCTTTTATTTCTGTTTCACAGGAGGGATTATGAACTGATGAAACCGGTTGTTCCATCAACCGTTCCCTACCCAGACATGCGGAGTTGGTAACAACTCGGTGTGAAGCTCTGGGGACAATGTAACCGCCGGTTAATTCGGTACGCCAACCCGCGAGGGGAAGCGAAATCTGCCAGCACAAAGGTGGAGAGGTGCTAGGGATGAGTGGGTACGATCAACATATGTGAACCTTCATTAAACGTCGTAACACATGACAAGCCAAATGTGCTGATAGGCTTGAACCAAAATGGTAAGCGGTCAGGTATGGCTCCTTGAAGCTGGGTCATCGTGGACAGTGCGCCGCCGGCGAAGAGAAGGGATCCGCCTCACTCAGAAATAAATGCGGAACAGGGTAAGCCCGTAGTGTCGCCGGAAACGGCAGGTGAACCGCAAGGGATGCCGTTGGTGCTGCGGGTAAAGGAACAAGGAAAAAGCGAAGGCCGTTCTGTAATGGGATGGATAGGGGTTGCAATATCACCTCACGCGAAAGTGGGCAGACTTCCTTATGGTCTCTCTTCACAAGAGAGCTTTTAGAACCATCTAAACGAAGGGAGAGCAAATGGACGCTGCAACACTGGCGTGTGCACCATTCGACATGACGTGGAACGGTATCAGTTGGATTGATGTTCAGCGTCAGGTAAGACGGCTGCAAGCGCGTATTGTGAAGGCAACACAGGTCGGCAGGCACAACAAGGTGAAAGCCTTGCAATGGTTGTTGACCCACTCGTTCAGCGGCAAAGCGCTAGCCGTCAAGCGGGTGACTGAAAACAAAGGCAGGAACACCCCCGGTGTGGACAAGATCACATGGAAAACACCGGAGGCAAAGATCAACGCGATAGCGTCGATGAAGCGGCGGGGTTATTCGCCGCTTCCGCTTCGGAGGGTATTAATTCCGAAAAAGAACGGCAAGACAAGGCCACTCGGCATCCCCGTAATGAAGTGCCGCGCCATGCAAGCGTTACATCTGCTGGCGTTGGAACCCGTTGCGGAAACCACTGCCGACCTGAATTCCTATGGGTTCAGGCCGGAACGATCAACCGCCGATGCAGGGAAGCAATGTTTCAACTCCCTGGCGCAGAAAACAAGCGCGGAGTGGGTTCTGGAGGCCGACATCAAAGGCTGTTTCGACAATATCAGTCACGACTGGATGATTGCCAACATCCGCACGGACAAGGCAGTTCTTAAGAAGTGGCTCAAGGCGGGATTCGTGTATCAAAACGAACTCTTCCCCACAGAATCCGGCACCCCGCAGGGGGGTATTATCAGTCCGGTACTGGCAAACATGACGCTAGATGGCCTCGAATCAATGCTGGCGGAGAAGTTTCCAAATGCAAGGTGGGCAGGTCGAAAAATGAACATGGTGCGTTATGCGGACGATTTCATTATTACTGGCAATTCGAAAGAGTGGCTGGAGCATGAGGTCAAACCTGCGGTGGTTGAATTTCTGGCGGAACGCGGGCTAGTCCTATCGCCGGAGAAGACCAAAATAACGCACATCAGGGAAGGGTTTGATTTCCTCGGATGGAACATTCGCAAGTACCACGACAAGCTGTTGATGAAGCCGTCGAAAGCGAACGTCAAAGCACATCTTGATAAAATCCGTGAAGTCATCAAAGGCAACAAGACGGCTAAACAGGCAAATCTGATAAGGCTGCTTAATCCTGTTCTACGGGGATGGGCGAATTACCACAGCCATGTGGTCGCCAAGAAAACCTTTGGTAAAGTTGATACTTATGTCTGGTCAATGCTATGGCAATGGGCGGTAAGACGGCATCCAAATAAAGGAGACCGATGGGTTAAAGAGAAATACTTTAAGACCAGAGGCACCCGGAGTTGGGTATTTGCCGCCACAGAAAAACAAGAAGATGGAAAGAGTAGAGAGATCATCTTGCTAAAAGAATCGGATACGCCAATCCAACGGCATATCAAGATCAAAGCCGATGCCAACCCGCACGACCCGCAATGGGAACGGTATTTCGAGTCCCGATGGGGTAAGAAAATGCTGAACTCGGCGAGAGGCCGTGCGAAGCTTTACCGTGTATGGCTAAGGCAAGATGGCATGTGTCCCGCCTGTCAGGAACCCATCACAAAAGGCATCCCGTGGGATGTTCATTATATTGTGAAAAGAGCTGACGGCGGAACGGACGCGGCAAGCAATCTTAAAATGCACCATCTCAATTGCTGTAGGAATAATTAAAAGTTGCCGGAAAATACAGTTGTGAAACCGAGTGTCGCAAGATGCTTTTGAGGGGCTTGAGCCGTATGCGTCGTGAGGCGCACGTACGGTTCTTAGGGGGCGGCGGCGCAGCAATGCGCTGCCGCTACCCGACCATAAGGCCGA
>CAMTWC010000092.1:0-13996 GCA_947085345.1 uncultured Gammaproteobacteria bacterium
CGGTCCGGGCCAGCAGGGCGCCGGCCTCCGGCGCGGCGGGCGGCGTGGCGTCCCAGTCGAGCGCCAGGGTCTGGGTTTGCCCCACGCCCGCTGCCTGCTTCAGGGCGGCCTCGGCCTTGGCCTGATCGCGCTCGGCGGCTTGGCGCACCAGCTGCGCCTCGGCCAGCGCCGCACGCGCGCGCAACTGGTCGGCGCGCGACGCCAGTCCGCCTTGTAGCCGCAGCTCGACCGCGTCGAGACTGGCGCGCAAGGCGGCCTCCTGCTGCGTCTGCGCCGCCACCTGTGCGCGTGCCGAGAGCACGGCAAAGTAGGCTGCCTCGACTTCTGCGACCGTGTCCTGCAGGGTGCGGTTGCCGGTCAGCAGGCTGGCGATCAATCGATAGCGCTGGGCGTCGATGCCGGCTGCGCGCGCGCCGAAGTCGTAAAGCACATAGGCAAGACCGAGGCTGGGCCCGTAGCGATGCAGCGTCGGTGCCGTTGCGCCGGAACTCGACAGCGCGCGGCTCTGGGTAAAGTTCAATTGCCCGGTCAGCGTCGGCCAGTTGGCGGCGCTGGCGGCATCCAGCCGCGCTGCCTCGGCCTGGATGCCGAGCCAGGCGGCACGCGAATCGGGACGCTCGCGCAGGGCGTGCTCGGTGAGCGCGGCCAGGCTGGCAAAGCGGACGGCGTCGGGCTGTGCTGCCGGCGCCTGGAAAGGCAGCGCATCGAGCTGCAGCCAGAATGCGCCGGGGCGCTGCGGCAGGTCGAGCGCTGCCGCATGGATGGAAACGGTCCACGACGCAAGCAGGAGGCGTGACAGAAAAGGCTTCAAGATGACGGGATTCTAAACCGGCCAGCCGACGTTGACCGCACGCCGGCCGCGCAAATTCCCCAGCCATCCCGCACACCTGACGCGCTTATCCGGGCAGGATGCGGTACGCCTGCCGCAGCGCCCGCGCCGCCGCCACCATGTTTTTCAGGGCCGCCTCGGTTTCCGGCCAGCCTCGCGTTTTCAGGCCGCAGTCCGGGTTGACCCACAGATTCTGCGGCGAAATGACCTGCGCGGCCTTTTCCAGCAGCCGCGTCATGTCTTCCGCAGACGGCACCCGGGGGCTGTGGATATCGTAGACGCCGGGGCCGATTTCGTTGGGATAGTTGAAATCGCCGAAGCCGCGCAGCAGCTCCATGTCCGAGCGGCTGGTCTCGATGGTGATGACGTCGGCGTCCATCGCCGCGATGGCAGGCAGGATGTCGTTGAATTCCGAATAGCACATGTGGGTGTGGATTTGCGTCTCGTCCGCCACTCCGGATGCGCTGATGCGGAACGCGCGGCTCGCCCAGTCGAGATAGGCCGGCCAGTCTGCGCGCCGGAGCGGCAGGCCTTCGCGGTAGGCCGGTTCGTCGATCTGGATGATGCCGATGCCGGCGCCTTCGAGGTCGGCCACTTCGTCGCGGATCGCCAGCGCGATCTGCAGCGCGGTGGTGGCGCGCGGCTGGTCGTCGCGCACGAAGGACCATTGCAGGATCGTCACCGGACCGGTGAGCATGCCCTTCATCGGCCGCGCGCTGAGCGATTGCGCGTAAGTCGTCCAGTCCACCGTCATCGGGCCGGGACGCGACACGTCGCCGTAAATGATCGGCGGCTTGACGCAGCGGCTGCCGTAGCTTTGCACCCAGCCGTTTTGTGAAAACGCAAAGCCGGCCAGCTGTTCGCCGAAGTATTCGACCATGTCGTTGCGCTCGGCTTCGCCATGCACCAGCACGTCCAAGCCCAGGGCCTCCTGTTTTGCGACCGCGTGGGCGATTTCGCCCCGCATCGCAGCAGTGTAGTCGGCCTCGTCGAGCTCGCCTTTTTTGAAGCGCGCGCGGGCGCTTCGAATCTCTGGCGTCTGCGGGAAAGAGCCGATGGTGGTCGTGGGGAAGGCCGGCAGATTGAGGCGTGCGCGCTGCGCAGCCTGGCGGATTTCGAAGGCGCTGTTGCGGCTGTCGTGCATCGCCGTCAGCGCGGCCAGCCGCGCGGATACGGCCGCATCGTGCACCCGATTCGACGTGCGGCGCGAGGCCAGCGCGACGGCATTGTCGGCCAGCCTTGTGGCAACCGCCTGACGGCCCCCGTTGAATACGGTTTTGAGCGTGGTCAGTTCGTCCAGCTTCTCGTCGGCGAACGCCAGCCAATTGCTGATTTCGGGATCGAGCGCGGTCTCGGCGGCGAGGCTCACCGGCACGTGCGCGAGCGAGCACGACGGTGCCAGCCACAACCTGTTTCCCAGGCGTTGATGCAGGCCGTCGAAACGCCCGATCACGGCGGCCAGATCGGTCTTCCAGATGTTGCGGCCGTCGATCACGCCGGCCGAAAGGATTTTGGTGGCGGGCAGCCAGTCGATCACCTGCGCCAGTTCGTCGCCGCCGCGCACGCAATCGACGTGCACCCCGGCCACCGGCAGCTTCAGCGCCATCAGCAGGTTCTCGCGCAGCGGGCCGAAGTAGCTGGCGAGCAGGAGCTTCACGCCCGCGCTATTCAGGCTGTGATAGGCGCGTTCGAAGGCTACGCGCCAGTCGGCGGGCAGGTCGAGGGCGAGAACCGGCTCGTCGACCTGCACCCATTCCACCCCCTGCGCTTTCAGCCGCGCCAGAATCCGGCCATACACCGGCAGCAGGCGGTCGAGCAGGTCGAGGCGGTTGAAGCCGGCCTCCTTTTCCTTGGCCAGATGCAAAAACGTGAGCGGGCCGATCAGCACCGGCTTGGGATTGAACCCCGCTGTTTGCGCCTCGGCGACCTCGTCGAACAGCCATTCCGCACCCAGCGAAAACTGCGTATCGGATTTGAGTTCGGGGACGAGATAATGGTAGTTGGTGTCGAACCACTTGGTCATTTCCATCGCATGGCAGGCGGCGTTGCCGCGCGCCAGTTGGAAATATTCCGGCAGATTGATTTTCTCGCCGAAGCCGAAGCGCGCAGGCGCGCAACCCAGCAGCGCGACCTGGTTGAGCATCGGGTCGTAAAACGCGAAATCGCCCACGCTGACAAAATCCAGCCCCGCTTCATGCTGGCGCCGCCAGTTGGCCTGGCGGATGCCGCTCGCCACTGCCTGCAATGCCGTCTCGTCGATTTCGCCGCGCCAGAAAGCTTCCTGCGCGAATTTCAGTTCGCGGTTCGGGCCGATGCGCGGAACCCCCAATACGTGTGCCAATGCCATGTGTGCTCCCCAATGAATGATGGACGCCATGATGCGGGCACGGGTAACATGAGACAAACGAATAATCCTCATGAATTACATGAATTCATCTCATATCGAGCTGCGCCACCTGCGGCTGCTACAGGCGGTGACGGAAGCCGGTGGACTGACCGCCGCCGCCGAACGCCTGCATCTCACGCAATCGGCGGTGTCGCACCAACTAAAGGCGCTGGAAGACGCGCTCGGCTTGCCGCTGGTCGAACGCACCGCACGCCCGCTTGGCCTCACCGCTGCCGGGCGGCGCCTGCTGGCGCTGGCGCACACCGCGCTGCCGCAGGTGGACGCCGCGCTGCGCGATCTCGCCAAGCTGAAAGACGGCGACGCGGGCGAACTGCGCATCGCGGTGGAATGCCACACCTGCTACGACTGGCTGATGCCGGCGATGGACAGCTTCCGCGACGTCTGGCCGGGGGTCGAACTCGATTTGCTGGGTGGCTTCCAGGCCGACCCGGTGGGACTGCTGCTGGACGGGCGCGCCGACCTCGTCATCACCTCCGAGACCGCGTCGCGCCCAGGCATTCTGCATGCGCCGCTGTTCGGATTTGAAATGCTGGCGCTGCTGCCGCCGGGCCATCCGCTCGCCGCCAAAAAGTGGCTGGTCCCCGCCGACTTCGCCGGCCACACGCTCATCACCTACCCGGTGCCGGAAGACCGGCTCGACCTGATCCGCCGCGTGCTCAACCCCGCCGGGGTCCGTCCGCCGCGCCGCGAGGCGCAGTTGACGGTGGCGATATTGCAATTGGTCGCCAGCCGCAGGGGGCTGGCCGCGCTGCCCGCATGGGCGGTCGCGCCGTATCTGGAACGTGGCTACGTCGTCGCCCGCCCCATCAGCAAGCATGGCCTGTGGGCCGAACTCCATGTCGCGGTGCGCGAGGCTGATGCCGCGCGCGCGTTCGTGTCCGACTTCATCGAAACCGTGAAGCGCGACAGCTTCGCGCGCCTGCCCGGCATTCGTGCGCTGGCTGGCGGCGGGTAGAACCCGCCAACGCCCTTACCGTATTCCAAGCCGAGGAAACAGCTGTTCGGGCTGGCCAGCGAAGCCGCCTGGCCAGGCTTCGTCTCCACTGGCGTGCCCGCACTGCGCGCCGGCGGCTGGGATATCCGCATCCCCAGCGACTTCCGCCATTACGTACTGGAGGCCGATGCCTGGGAAACCGATTTCACGGACGATGGCAACGGTGGTTGTCGCTCGATCTGGGCGTGGTACTGGAAGGCCGGCGCATGCCGCTGGCGCCGCTGCTATATGGCCTGTTTCAGCGCGACGCACGCTGGCTGGACGCGCCACGCCTGGCCGGCATCCTGGCCGACGACATGGGGCTGGGCAAAACCGCGCAGACGCTGGCGCATCTGTTGCCGGAAAAGGAAGCCGGGCGGCTCGATCGCCCCGCACTGGTGGCGTTGCCGACCTCGCACGTCTTCAACTGGAAGCACGAAGCCGAGCGCTTTGGAGAGATTGAGCAACACGACATTGCGCTCACCACCTATCCGCTGCTGTGGCGCGACCACGACACGCTCGCTCAAACCCGCTGGCACCTGCTGATTCTGGATGAGGCGCGAACGGTGAAGAACGCCGGCAGCCGCGCCGCCAGGATTGTGCGCGACATCGAAGCCCGGCATCGCCTGTGTCCCACCGGCACGCCGATGGAAAATCATCTGGGCGAACTGTGGGCGCAATTGGATTTCCTGCTGCCGGGTTTCATGGGCGACAGCACGCAATTCACCCGCGCCTTCCACACGTCCATCGAAAAACACAGCGACGTGATACGCGCCGAGATTCTGTCCAAACGCGTTGCCCCTTTCATCCTGCGCCGCCGCAAGGAAGAGGTAGCGAAGGAATTGCCGCCCAAGGCCATCATCGTGCGCACGAGCGGAGCTCGTCGGCGGCCAGATCGTCATCCTCGATGCCCTGCTCAAATTGCGCCGGGTGTGCTGCGGCCCGCGCCTTCTCAAAAGCGCGGGCGCCAGGTCGGTCAAGGAGCGTGCCAGGCCCGACCTGTTGATGGACATGCTGCCCGAGATGGTGGAAGAAGGTCGCCGCGTGCTGCTGTTTTCGCAGTTCACCTCCATGCTCGCGCTGATCGAAGCTGAACTGGCCGAGCGAAAAATTTCCTACTTCCTGCTGACCGGTAACACCCAGGTCCGCGAATCCGTTATCCACAGTTTTCAGGAAGGCAACGTGCCGGTGTTTCTTATCAGCCTGAAAGCAGGCGGCGTGGGCCTCAACCTCACCGCCGCCGACACCATCATCCACTTCGACCCCTGGTGGAACCCCGCCGCGGAAAACCAGGCCACCGACCGCGCCCACCGCATCGGCCAGAAAAAACACGTCTTCGTTTACAAGCTGGTCGTCACCGGCAGCATCGAGGGAAAAATCCTCGCCCTGCAAGGGAAAAAGGCCGAGCTCGCAGCCAGCATCCTGTCGCAAGACCGCGCCGCGCTCGCCAAATTCAGCGAGGCCGGTATCCGCGCCCTGCTCGCGCCGCTGCCGGACAGATCCGCACCAGCGCGGTGAGGGGGATGTTCCCTCACCCGCCTTTCTGAAACCCGCTACCCAGCCACGACACCCAGCGCGACCAGCACGACGATAACGCCCACGATGACAGCGCCTGCGCTCAGCAGCAGAACCGCCCCCGCCGCGCAGTCCTTGGCGGTCCTGATCGCGGGATGAATCTCAGGGTGCAAATGGTCGATGAGTGATTCCAGCGCGGTATTGAATAACTCTGCCGCCAGCACCAGCAAGGCGATGATCACGCATAACGCCCACCATACGGCGGATACCCGCAGCAGCAGGAGCGCGGCCGGCAGGGCGAGGGCGAAGACGGTCTGGATGCGGAAGCTGCGCTCGTTTCGCCATGCCGCGGCGATGCCTTCCCAGGCAAAACCGAGTCGTTGTTGCATCCCTCTGTTCTTCATGTCATTCACTCCGGTTGATAAACCAGTAGCACGGCTTTATCCCATACAATTTCTTCGCTGGCCGACCGGAGCATGCCATCACGTTTGACAAGTCGTGTCGGCATGCCTGAAAGACTTTCGAACAAAGCCAGGCGTGGCGCATTGAAATCCTGGCCGTCCTGCGGCAGGTTAAACCAGGCCAGTGGGCGGCTTATCCTCTCCTCTGTCACGGTGCCGACCCATATCGGATTGCGCTGAGCCTGCAACACTTTCCCGGATGACCACAAGCGTAACACCAGGCGCCGGTCTGGCTTGCCCTTGAGCGGGTAGATCAAAGCCAGCGCTTCGTGGCGGCCGTCGTGCACATGCGGCAGCAGCGGTAATCGCATGGCCGGGCGACGGGTGTCGAACCAAAGCAACAGACGCTTGCCGGTAGCGGGCGATGCCTCCCGCCATCCTCGCGCCGTCAACCTGGCGCGCAGGAATTCGAGCGATCCAGCCCACTGGACGCTGAGCGGCTGCTCATACTCGCCCTCGATGTCGATGCGCCAGGCAGGCAGGGTTTGCCAGTCCTGGTTCCACCAGTCCTGCTGGGCAATCAGTGTGGATGGGTGACGAACCGCGTAGCGTGCGATATCGGTGGCGCGCTGGTTCGCTGCATGAACCCCCGCGCCCACGATAAGAGCGATAGCCGCCACGACCAGCAGGCGACGCGCCGATACCGGAGGTGCCGGGCGGCGCAAGTACGCGATGCCCAGCAGCGCCACCCATGCCACCCCGAAACTTAACCCGCCCAGCACGTCGGACAGCCAGTGCGCGCCCAGGTAAATGCGCGAGAAAGCGATCAGGCCCGCGAGCAGGGCCATGACGCTGAACACCGCGAGTTGTCCGCGCAAGGATAATTCGCGTGCGCTTAGCACGGCCAAGAAACCAAAGATGACGATGCTCATGGCTGCATGGCTGCTGGGGAAGCCGAATGCGATCGTGCCATCGTACAAAGGCAGCGGGCGTGGCAGGCCGAATCCCGCTTTGAGAATCACGGTGAGCGCCGCGCCAAAACTCGCAGCCGCGAGCCAGTAGACGGCCGGCCGCCAGGCACGTTTCCACACCAGCCATAGCAACACTGCCGTGACGACCGGAAGCGTCACCGCGGCATCGCCCAATTGGGTGAGCGCGATCATCACGCTGTCGCCCAAGGGCGTGCGCAGTCCCTGCAGCAGGTGATAGACCGACCTGTCGACCGCCACCAGCGGATCGCCGGTCAGTACATCTTCGATAATCCCGAAAAACATCCAGGCGGCGGCGATCAATACCGCCGCGAACACCAGCAAGGCGCGGGATTCCGGGCGCGCCGGATCGAGCAGCGCTGCGACCATGCCACGCAACGACCCGGTTCTCGCTGCGGGGGCGCTACCCGCCCAGGTCTGAAGCTGACCCAAGCCTTGTTCGACGCGCGGTTGCAGCCAGAGCAGGCTGCGGCTGACGATCCAGATGCTGCCCAAAATCAGGATCAATAGCAGCACGAGGATCGAAGCGAGGCGCGTTGCCACCGCCCCCGCCAATCCCAGCGAGGCGCCGAAGACGACACCGGGCAGGATATAGGTCGGTGCCCAACCGAGCGCGGACAGGATGTTGGCTGCGTAAAAACGTGCCGGAGGCATGCCGAGCATGCCAGCCACCGCAGGAATCACAGGGCGAATCGGCCCGACGAAGCGCCCCAGGAAAATGCTCATGCCGCCATGCCGATGAAAGAACGCCGTGCCTTTTGCCAGCAGGGCCGGATAGCGCCGGAAAGGCCAGCGATTGGGCAGTTCGGCACGGTAGCGGCGTCCCAGCCAGTAGCTGCCGGCGTCTCCGGCGGTCGCACCTGCGGCCGCCCACGCTAGCGTGACCCACAGTTCCAGCGAGCCGGCCGCTACAACGGCGCCTGCGCCGAACATGACGAGCGCGCCGGGAATGAACAGTCCCACGACCGCGAGAGACTCGGTGAACGCGGCGAGAAAAACGGTCGCATACGCCCACTCAGGGTGTCGGGCAACCCAGGCGATTAAAGCGCTGAAACTGGCAATATCCACGGATTGTTTGTCTTGGTTAAGCGATGCGCCGCTTGCAGCGCACCCGAACTGACAAGATTGGCCAAGACCGTTATCAGACTTCGGAAAACAGATACGCCAGCAGCATGAAGCCCAGCAATATCACCGACAGGTTCATCGCGATGCCCGGCCATGTGCAATAGCGTGCGGGAATTTCAATCGGCTTCAGCGTTTTCAGCACGCGCCGGAACTGCACGATGGAAAATCCCATCACGGCGAGAGCCAGCACAATGAACGCGATACCGATCCAGAACGAGAAATCGCGCCCCGCGTGATTCTGCGTCTGCCGCAGCATATGGAGAAACAGGCCGAAGCGTTCGAGCACAAAGCCGAACGCCATCAGCGTGAGGCCGGTGCGATTCCATGCCATGAGCGTGCGCTCGGCGGCGAAAAAGACGCGCGGGTCGTTGAGGTCGGACATCAGACCGGTTCCACTTCGGTGGGTAATGTGGCCTTGAGGGTGGCAGCGAGGCGCTCGAAGGTTTCGGGAAACGGCGCACGCTTGCGCCAGACGAGCCCGATGGTGCGCCCCGGCGGCGGCGCCTTGAAGGGACGGATTTCGATCGTTTTTTTGCTTGCGCGCGGCGCGGCGTCCACCGCCAATGCCGGCAGCAACGTCAGACCCAGACCCATGCCCACCATCTGGCGCAGGGTTTCCAGGCTGGTGGCGCGCACCTCCTCGCGGCCACGCGACCTGGTGCCGCAGACATCGAGCGCCTGGTCGCGCAGGCAATGCCCTTCATCGAGCAACAGCAGCTTCTCGGCCATGATGTCGGTCACCTTCAGCACATCGCGCTTGGCGAGCGGATGCCCGGCGGGAAGCGCGGCATAAAACGGCTCGTAGAACAGCGGCTCGACGCGCAGGCTGTCGTCGGTGACAGGCAAGGCCAGCAGACCGGCGTCGAGCTTGCCTTCGAGCAGGTGATCGAGGATTTGCGGCGTCATCTCCTCGCGCAGCAGCAGGCGCAGGCCGGGATGCTTCTTGTGCACCAGCGTCAGCGCGTGCGGCAAGTAGTAGGGGCCGAGCGTGGGAATGACGCCGAGATGGATCGTGCGCGCCATCGGGTCCTGCGCGTGCTTGGCCAGCTCGCGGATGCGTTCCGCCTCCTCGACGAGGTTGCGCGCGGCGGCGAGGATCTCCCGGCCGATGGGCGTGGGCGTGACGCGCTTAAGGCTGCGGTCGAACAGCGTCACGCCGAGAAAATCCTCCAGCTTCTTGATCTGGGTGGAGAGCGTCGACTGGGTGACGAAGCAGGCCTCGGCCGCGCGGCCGAAATGGCCATGATCGGCCAGCGCCACCAGATACTTCAGTTCCTGCAGGGTCATGGCAATGTATTCGATTTTATGAATGAAACCATTCTAGATTATTCATGAGACAAATTATCATGCATGGTCTTAAATGCGGTTATTGCGCTGCTGGAGCGCACTTTCAAAGGAGATCGCAGCATGTCCGACAAGTGCCCCTACATGACCACCGCCGCCGGCAACCCGGTGGCCGACAACCAGAATTCCCAAACCGCAGGCCCGCGCGGCCCAGTGCTGATGCAGGACTATCAGCTGATGGAAAAGATGGCGCACTTCAACCGCGAGCGGGTGCCCGAGCGCGTGGTGCACGCCAAGGGTGCGGGCGCCTACGGCACCTTCACGGTGACCGGCGACATCTCGAAATATACCCGCGCCAAACTTTTTTCCAAGGTGGGCAACCAGTGCGAGATGTTCGCCCGCTTCTCCACCGTGGCCGGGGAGCTGGGCTCGGCCGATACGGCGCGCGACCCGCGCGGCTTCGCGCTGAAGTTCTACACCGGGGAAGGCAACTGGGATATGGTCGGCAACAACACGCCGGTGTTCTTCGTGCGCGATCCGCTGAAGTTCTCCGACTTCATCCACTCGCAAAAACGCGACCCGGCCACCGGCCTGCGCGACAACACCATGCAGTGGGATTTCTGGAGCCTGTCGCCCGAATCGCTGCACCAGGTCACGACGCTGTTTTCCGACCGTGGCATTCCCGCCACCTATCGCAACATGAACGGCTACTCCAGCCATACGTATTCCTTGTGGAACGACCATGGCGAACGCTACTGGGTGAAATGGCACTTCAAGACCCTGCAGGGCATCAAGACCCTGACCAATGAGGAAGCCGCCCGAATCGCCGCCGACGACCTGGATTACCACCGACGCGATCTGCACGCCGCCATCGAGCGCGGCGAGTTTCCGAAATGGAAAGTGCAGATACAGATCATGCCGGAGCAGGATGCCGAGACCTATGCCATCCACCCCTTCGACCTCACCAAGGTCTGGCCGCACAAGGATTACCCGCCGATCGATGTGGGCATCATGGAGCTGGACCGCAACCCGCAGAACTATTTCGCGGAAGTGGAACAGGCCGCGTTCGAGCCGGGCAACATGCCGCCCGGCATGGGCGCTTCGCCGGACAAGATGCTGCAGGCGCGGCTGCTGTCCTACCCGGATGCGCACCGCTACCGCATCGGGGTGAATTACGCCGCGCTCGACGTCAACAAGCCGCGCTGTCCGGTCATGCATTACCACCGCGACGGCCAGACCCGCTTCGACGGCAATTTCGGCGGCGCGGTCAACTACCAGCCCAACAGCTTCGGCGGGCCGGTGGACGATCCGCGCATCAAGGAGCCGCCGCTGAAGATCAGCGGCGACGCCGACCGCTACAACCACCGCGACGGCAACGAGGACTACAGCCAGGCAGGCAACCTGTACCGCCTGATGAATACCGACCAGAAGCAACAGTTGATCGACAACCTGGTCGGTGCGATGAAGGACGTGCCGAAGTTCATCCAGGAACGCCAGGTCGGCCACTTCTACAAGGCCGACCCGGAATACGGCAGCCGCGTCGCCGCCGGCCTGAAGCTCGATATCGATGCGGTGGTGGCGAAGGCCGCTTGATAAAAACCGGGGGTGGGCGCAACCTCCCTTGGCAAGGAGAATCCACATGATTGCCACGGGCATGACGAGCACCTGCGACGAGTACCGGCACAATGCGATCGCGTCCGCGCCGGTCTATCCCGCCCCCACGCACCCGCTGCGCCGCGTGATGATGCACGCCCTGGCGATGATCGGCCTCGGCATGGGGGTGTGGCGGCAGTGGATAATCCCAGGCGCGACAGAGGCCGGCGCACGCCCGGACGCACCCATCGGGCGCGTCCAACTGCGGTTTCTAGGATCATGGCGAGGCACTGGGCATTGGCTAAAGTGAATCCATGAACATCGCCGCCCGCACCTTGCAGAATTATTTCAGCGACCCGCGCCACGTCTATGCGGCGCGGCTTGGCGGCGCGGCGCTGGCCATCGCACTGCTGGCCGGGCTGGTGTGGGTGGCGTGGGCGCAGGGCGGCACCCGGCTCGACACCCCGATGGGGCTGGCGCTCGCCGGGTCCGGCGTGGCGGCGCTGGCCACGGCGCTGGGCGCGTTGCCGGCGCTGTTCGTCCGCAGGATTTCCGCGCGCTGGGAAGATATCATGCTCGGCTTCGGCGCCGGCGTGATGGCAGCGGCGGCGTCCTTTTCGCTGATTCTGCCCGGCGTCGCCGCCGGCACCGAGATCCTCGGCAGCAAGCCGGCGGGCGCCGCCATCGTTGCCGCGGGACTGCTGCTGGGCGCGCTGTTCCTGCTGCTGGCCGACAAGGCCGTGCCGCACGAGCATCCCGGCGCCGGCCGTCACGGACCCGGATGGGTGCATCTGCGCCGCGTCTGGCTGATGGTATTCGCCATCGCGCTGCACAACTTCCCCGAAGGCATGGCGATCGGCGTCGGCTTTTCCGGCGGCGATACCTCGGTCGGCGTGCCGCTCGCCGCGGCGATCGCGATCCAGGACATCCCCGAAGGCCTGGTGGTCGCGGTGGCGCTGCGCACCGTGGCCTATGCGCCGTGGCAGGCCGCTGCCGCCGCCGCGCTCACCGGGCTGGCCGAGCCGCTCGGCGCCATCGTCGGCGTCGCGCTCACCTCGGGATTCGCGCCGCTCTACCCGGCCGGGCTGGGCTTTGCCGCCGGCGCGATGATCTGGGTGGTGTCGCACGAAATCATTCCGGAAACCCACCGCAAGGGCCACGAACAGGCCGCTACGCTCGGCATCATCGGCGGCTTCGTCGTCATGATGATGCTGGATACCGCGCTGGGATAACTTTTCAACCTGAAAGGAGCAAGCATGGCCAAAGCCGCACCCGCCAAACCGTTTCTGACCGACATCAAGACCCTGCGCGCCCGCGCCCGCAAGCACATCGAGGACGGCGCGGTCACCGCCGGCTACCAGGCCGACCGCGCCATCGTGATCAAGCTGTTGAACGAGGCGCTCGCCACCGAACTGGTGTGCATCCTGCGCTACAAGCGGCATTACTTCATGGCGAGCGGCATCAACGCCGACACTGTGGCGCAGGAGTTCCTGCAGCACGCCAATGAGGAGCAGATGCACGCCGACCAGATCGCCGCGCGCATCGTGCAGCTGAAGGGCGAACCCAACTTCAGCCCGGAAGGGCTGGCGATGCGCTCGCACGCCGAATACGTCGAGGGCGACTCGCTTGTCGACATGATCCGGGAAGACCTGGTCGCCGAGCGCGTCGCGATCGACAGCTACAGCGAGATGATCCGCTACATCGGCGACAAGGACACCACCACGCGCCGCATGCTGGAAGGCATCCTGGCGATGGAGGAGGAACACGCCGACGACCTGTCCAGCCTGCTGGAGGACCTGACGTGCTGAGTCCGCGCTAACGCGCCAACTCGACGGCCGGCGCAGGCGCCTGTGCCGGATTTTCGTGGACAGCCTGGTGCTGCCCCAGCGCCAGCGCATAAATCCGCTGCAGGTCGTCTTCGCTGACGTCGACGAAGGTGTCGATCTGGGACAGCGCGTAGACCAGGCTGCTGTGCGGAATCATGCTTTCCTCGACCGGCGCGGCACTCGCCTCTGAACGGCGATGCAAGCACTGCGGATAGCGCCGCCGGGCAAAGGGGTAGTTGAACGCCACGGCCACGGCCAAGATGGCCAGCGCATTCAGCAGGATAGGACTAAGGACATAGCCGTACCCCAGCGCATGCACGGTCTCGCCGCCCAGCACGGCACCCAGCGCGGTGGCGCCGCCCGGCGGATGCAGGCAGCGCAGGCTGTACATCGCGGCAATCGCCAGCCCCACTGCCAGGGGGGCCGTCATCACGTGATCGCTGCCCAGCCAATGCACGCAGGCAACCCCGGTCAGGGCCGACACCAGATGCCCTCCGATCAGCGGCCACGGTTGCGACATGGGGCCGAGCGGCGCCGCGAACAGCATGACGGCCGTGGAGCCCATCGAGGATGCGACCAGCACGGCGCCCTGACTGTCGAGCAGGAGATCACTGATCCACCACACGGCGAGCATGCCGAGCAGACCACCCGCAGCCGAGATCCACTGCCCGCGCTCCGAGACCGAATACGCCAGTTTGCGCACCATCAGCCCGTGCTCCAGGCGCGCGGACGCCGCATGCCGGAAATCTTGCAGGTCTGCTTGACGTGGCCGTAAGGGAACAATTCGAACAGCTTCTTTCGCGCATCCTTTCCCATGCGCACCTCCAGGTGCTTGATCACGAAACGGGCATCGGCTGCGACCTGGTGCTCATCGTAGTAGTCGCGCATGAAGCGAATAATGTCCCAGTGATCGTCGTTAAGCTGGATGTTTTCGTCAGTCGCCAAGACCTTGGCCACATCCTCGTTCCAGTCACCGGGTTCGACCAGATAGCCCTCCGCATCGCGTTCGGGCATCAAGGCCGCTGGATTCGGTATTTGATTCATGGCTGACTCC